>JAOPWK010000131.1 GCA_025965735.1 Frankiales bacterium | reverse complement strand
GGACTCGCCGGACGTCCCGGACACGGTTGTCGCGGACCCGGCCCCCGAGGCCGTCGCCGAGCTGCAGGAGGCGCAGGCCGAGGCCACCGCCGCCGAGCAGGAGGTCGCGCAGGCCGAGGCCGAGCTGGCCGCCGCGCAGGCGCAGCTGGCCGAGGCCGAGGCCGCCGCGTCCGATGACGCTCCTGCCTCGGACGAGGACAGCAAGTAGTCACACCAGCTCCCGACGAGCCCGCTTCCCCCGCTGGGGGAGGCGGGCTCGCTCGCGTCCGGCACCCGGAACCAGGCACGCTGCGGGTACGGCTGGACCTGGCCTACGACGGGACCGACTTCCTCGGCTGGGCGCACCAGCCGGAGCGCCGGACCGTGCAGGGCGTGCTCGAGCAGGCGCTCGGCGTGGTGGTGCGGGGCGAGCCGCCGCGGCTGACGGTCGCCGGGCGCACCGACGCCGGGGTGCACGCCCGCGGGCAGGTCGCGCACGCGGACCTGCCGGAGGAACGAGCGGAGGACCCGCTGCTGCTGCGGCGGCTCAACGGGCTGCTGCCGCAGGACGTGCGGGTGCGCCGGGCGGGCCTGGCGCCGGACGGCTTCGACGCCCGCTTCTCGGCGCTGGCCCGCACCTACCGCTACCGCGTCGCCGACGGGCCGGAGCACGTCGACCCGCTGCGCCGGGACGTGCTGGTCTGGCCCAGGGTGCTCGACCTGGACGCGCTGCAGGCGGCCGCCGCGCCGATGCTCGGGGAGCACGACTTCGCGGCGTACTGCCGCCGGCGCGAGGGCGCGACCACGGTCCGCGCGCTGCTCGGCCTGGAGTGGCGGCGCGGCCAGGAAGGCCTGCTGGTGCTCACGATCACCGCGGACGCGTTCTGCCACTCGATGGTGCGCTCGGTCGTCGGCGCCATGCTGGCGGTCGGCGAGGGACGGCGGCCGCCGGAGTGGCCCGGCTCGCTGCTCGACCTGCGGACCAGGGCGACGGAGGTGGCCGTCGCGTCGCCGTACGGCCTCACCCTCGAGCACGTCGCCTACCCGCCGGACGAGGAGCTGCTGTCGCGGCAGACCGTCACCCGCGGCGGCCTCCGGGTCCTGAAGACGCCGGAGGCCGGCCACCCCGAGGGGTGACCGGCCTGCCGAAGGCGCGGAGAGCTACTGCTTGATCGCCGAGATGTCGAACTCGAGGACGATCTTGTCGCTGACGAGGACGCCACCGGTCTCGAGCGGGGCGTTCCAGGTGACGCCGAAGTCGCTGCGGTTGATGGTGGCCTTGCCCTCGAAGCCGGCGCGCACGTTGTCGTACACGTCGGTGGCGACACCGGCGAGCTCGAAGTCGATGCTGACGGGCTTGGTCGTGCCCTTGACGGTCAGGTCGCCGGTGAGGCGGTAGACGTCGGCGGAGACGACCTCCACGCCGGTGCTCGTGAAGGTGATCTCCGGGAAGGTCGGGGCGTCGAAGAAGTCGTTGGTGCGCAGGTGCTCGTCGCGCTGCGCCTGGCGGGTGTTGATGCTGGCGACCTGGATCGTCACCGACGCGGTGGAGGCAGCCGGGTCCTCGGCGTCGAGGTGGGCCTTGCCCTCGAACTGCTCGAACGTGCCGCGGACCTTGGTGACCATGGCGTGGCGGGCGGTGAAGCCGATGCTGCTGTGCGTCGGGTCGATGACCCAATCGCCGGTCAGCGTGGCGGGGACGGTGGTGGTGGGGGCGGTCATGGGAGCTCCTTCGGCGGCGGTTCTTGCGTGTGCAACTAGTTGTACGGCATAGATGGTTGAACTGTCAACCACCTGGAACCCGCTGGCGCTGTCGGCGAGACTGACCGCATGGGCTACGTCGACGTCTCCAAGCTGTCCTGCGTCCTGCCGGACGGCCGGGTGCTGTTCGACGAGGTGAGCTTCCGGGTCGGTGACGGCGCCAAGACCGCGCTGGTCGGCGCGAACGGCACCGGCAAGACGACGCTGCTCAAGATGATCGCGGGCGACCTGCAGCCGGCGGCCGGCTCGGTCGCGCGCACCGGCGGGCTCGGCGTGATGCGCCAGTTCATCGGCTCCATCCGCGACGAGAGCACGGTCCGCGACCTGCTGCTGTCGCTGGCCGCGCCGGGCATCCGCGAGGCGGGCCGGGCGCTGGACGCGGCCGAGCTGGCGATGATGCAGCAGGACGACGAGAAGACCCAGATGCGCTACGCGCAGGCGCTGTCGGACTGGGGCGACGCGCACGGCTACGACGCCGAGGTCGTCTGGGACACGTGCACGATGGCCGCGCTCGGGGTGCCGTACGACAAGGCGCAGTTCCGGATGCTGCACACGCTGTCCGGCGGCGAGCAGAAGCGGCTGGCGCTGGAGGCGCTGCTGCGCGGGCCGGATGAGGTGCTGCTGCTCGACGAGCCGGACAACTACCTCGACGTGCCGGGCAAGCGCTGGCTGGAGGCCGCGCTCGCCGAGTCGCCGAAGACCGTGCTGTTCGTCAGCCACGACCGCGAGCTGCTGGCCCGCTCGGCGACCCGCGTGGTCACCGTCGAGGCGCACGGGACGTGGGTGCACGGCGGCGGCTTCGACACCTACGCCGCCGCCCGGCAGGCTCGGCGGGACCGGCTGGAGGAGCTGCACAAGCGCTGGGAGGAGGAGCGCGAGCGGCTGCGCCAGCTCGTCATCACGCTGCGCGTGCAGGCCAAGGTCAGCCACGCCATGGCACCGAAGCTCGCAGCCATGGAGACCCGCCTGGCGAAGTTCATCGAGGCAGGCCCCCCGCCCGAGCAAGTCGTCGACCAGAAGGTCGTCATGAAGCTCAAGGGCGGCCGCACCGGGGTGCGCGCGCTGACCTGCAGCCAGCTCGAGCTCACCGGCCTGATGAAGCCCTTCGACCTGGAGGTCTTCTACGGCGAGCGGCTCGCGGTGCTCGGCTCCAACGGCAGCGGCAAGTCGCACTTCCTGCGCCTGCTGGCCGGCGAGCAGGTCGCGCACACCGGCGAGTGGAAGCTCGGTGCGCGGGTCGAGCCCGGCTGGTTCGCCCAGACGCACGAGCAGCCGGCGCTCTACGGCAAGACCCTCGTGGAGGTGCTGCACCGAGGTGACGACCGCCGCCGCGGCCTGGACCGGGCGCAGGCGATCGGCGCGCTGCGGCGCTACGAGCTGCACAACCAGGCCGACCAGGTGTTCGACACGCTGTCCGGCGGGCAGCAGGCCCGGGTGCAGGTGCTGCTGCTCGAGCTGTCCGGCTGCACGATGCTGCTGCTCGACGAGCCGACGGACAACCTGGACCTGGACTCCGCGGAGGCGCTGGAGGAGGGGCTGGACGCCTTCGACGGGACGGTGGTGGCGGTGACGCACGACCGCTGGTTCGCGCGCGGCTTCGACCGGTTCCTGGTGTTCGGGTCGGACGGGCAGGTCTACGAGGCGCCGGAGCCGGTCTGGGACGAAGGCAGGGTGGTCCGTGCCCGCTGAGCTGCCGCCCGCTGAGCTGCGCCGCGTCGAGCCCGGCGACTGGCCCGCGGTGAAGCGGCTGCGCCTGGAGGCGCTCGCCGACACCCCGCTCGGCTTCCTCGAGACGCACGAGGCCGCCGCGGGCCTGCCCGACGACGCCTGGCGCTACCGGGCCGTCCGCGGCAGTCAGGGGGGCGACTCCTGCCAGCTGTTCGTCGTCCGCGACGGCGTGCCGGTGGGTACCGCTGTGACCTTCCCCGACGCCGTGGACCCGGCCGTGTGGTGGGTGGTCGCTGTGTACCTCCGCCCCGAGGCCCGCGGGGAGGGACTGCTCGGCCGGCTGGTCGAGGCGCTCGGGGAGCACGCCCGCGGGCACGGCGCCCGCCTGCTGCGGCTGCAGGTCCACGAGGACAACGGACGGGCCCGCGCGGCGTACCGGCGCCTGGGCTTCGCGGAGACCGGGGAGCGCGAGCCCTACCCGCTCGGCGACGGGGACGAGCTGACGATGGCGAGGGCCCTCAGCTGACGCGGGAGGGCGGCCCGACCGGCCCGTGGAGCGCCGCAGGGGCACCGGTCTGCAGCGCCCAGTAGCGGTCGCCGTAGGACCAGTGCCACCACTCGGTGGGGTGGTCGACGAGGCCGGCGGCGGTCAGCGCGGCAGCGAGCACCTCGCGCAGATGCCGGGCGGGGCCGGTCACGTCGGGGCTCCTGGTGAAGCACCGGCCGCCGCTCTGTCCGGGCCCGGCGTTGACGGGCGACCCGAGGTCGAGCTCGCCGTCCGGGCCGCGCAGGGTGACGTCGACGGCGGTGCGGGCGCTGTGCGGGGCGATCTCCGGCGGGGACACGTACCGGCTGGCCGCCTGCCGCAGCTGAGTAGCCCTCGACGAGCACCAGGTCGAGGCCGGCGGGCAGAGCGGCGGCCGCGAGCAGCAGCCGGTCGGGCACCGTGGTCCGCACGTGCGCGAAGCAGCCGTCGGCCTCGGCCCTGCTGTTGTCCAGGACGACCGGGGGGCGCACGGACGTGAGCGGGCTGGCGTCGTCCTGCACCGGGACCGCCGCGACCCGCGGGTCGGCCATGAGCACGACGTCCTGCACCTGCACCACCTCCTTCCGCGAGACTCCTGCGGCGAGTGTGCCTGCCCGTCACCGTTCACCCGACGTTGGTGCGGGACGGGAAGCGGTGTCATGTGCGGTCGGCAGCCTGCAGGCCGACCCACCCGCCCGGCAGACAGGAGCCCCTCATCCTCACCCTGACTGACGTCCGTCCGTCCCTCCGCGACGCTCTCCCCGCACTGCGTGCGCGCCGCGTGGCCGTGGTGCACGGACCCAGCTCGCAGGAGGACGCCCTCTACCTGGGTCAGGTCCCTCCGGAGCAGTGGTCGCGCACCGCCCTGCTCCACGCGCTGCAGGCGCTCCAGGTCCCGGCGGAGCACCTCGACCCGACGTCGCCGGACTTCGTCGACCGCCTCCGGCAGCACGACCTCGTCCTGCTCAACGCGCACGGGCCCTATGGCGAGGACGGAAGGGTCCAGGGGCTGCTCGACTACCTCGGCCTGCCTTACACCGGCTCCGGCGTCCTGGCCAGCGCCGTCGGGATGGACAAGGTGGTCAGCAAGGCCCTGTTCCGGGACCTCGGACTGGCGACGCCGCTGGGGCACCTGCTGCGCGAGGGCGAGGCGCCGGGCCTGCCGGTGCCCGTCATGCTGAAGGCGGTCGACGGTGGCAGCAGCGTCGGGCTCGAGCTCGTCGAGGACCTCGGCCACCTCGCTCCGGCTGCGGCGGTCATGCGTGCCCAGGGCTTCGACCGGCTGTTCCTCGAGGAGTACCTGCCCGGGCGCTCGGTGACGGTCAGCGTGATGGAGCTGCCGGGGGGACGGCGCGCGCTGCCGCCCCTGGAATCCGTGGTCGCGGGGGAGCCCGACGCGGTGTACGACCTCGACGCCAAGCTGGGCGGGCACGGTGCGGCGCAGGTCGACCACCGGTGCCCCGAGGACCTGGGGGAGCAGGTGCTGGCGGAGATGACCCGCGGCAGCGAGCGCGTCTTCGACGTGCTGGGGGCTCGCGGGGCGATCCGGGTGGACTTCGTCGTCCACGCCGGCGTCCCGTTCGCGCTCGAGGTGAACACGTGCCCGGGCCTGCAGCCGGCGAGCAACCTGCCCGTCGCGGCCGCGATGGCCGGTCTGGACTACGAGGACGTCGTCCTGGCGCTGCTCGTCTCAGCCGGCGACGCCAACGACGTCCCGTGGTGAACGGCTGGTTCGTCGCCGTCGAGCTGCACGTCCGCGCCCGTCCCACGGCGTCGTGGGGACTGACGCCGTCGGCACCCGGCCCGCGAGCGCTCGAGCACGCCCGGGCGCGCGGGCTGTCCACGGTCGTGCTCGCCCACGACCCCGGCCACTACGACCGCCGGGTGCGGGGCTCGGCCGACCTCTGGGTCCGGTGCGACACCCGGGACGCCGCCGCCGTGGAGCGGGCCTGCCGCGCGCTGCCCGGTCCGGTCGCCGCCGTCACCAGCTCCGTCGACACTTTCGTGGGGCCGGCCGCCACCGCCGCACGGGCACTGGGCCTGCGTGGGCCGACGCCCGGGACGGCTGCCCTGGCGCGCGACAAGGCGGTGGCCCGGGCGGCCCTGCGCGACGCCGGGGTGCCCGACGTGCGCTGGGGCGAGGTCGCGGCCGGTGCTCCCCGCCTCACCTCGCCCCTCGGCTACCCCTGCGTCGCGAAGCCGGTCGACGGCGCGTCGAGCTGGGACGTCGAGCTCGTCCACGACGACGGGCAGCTGCAGGCCCTCGCGGCCCGTCACCTCACCCGCGCGTACGGCAGGGGCGTGCGGCCCCGGCGGCGACTGCTCTGCGAGGAGTTCGTCCCGGGTCCGCTGTGGAGCGCCGAGGGCGTCGTCCGGGACGGGCGGGCCGAGGTCCTCGCGTGGTCCGGCCGCGTCCTGACGCCGGTGCCCTGCTTCGCCGAGCTCGCCGTGCTCACCGGCGTGGCGCCGCCCTCGCCCGAAGCCCCGGCGTTCGTGGACCGGGTGCTCGACGCCCTCGGCCTGGACGCGGGCGCCTTCCACCTGGAGCTCGTGCTCGGGCCGGACGGCCCGCGGCTGGTCGAGCTCAACTGCCGGCTGATCGGGGCCGGCGCACACGCGCTCGTGGAAGCCGTCTCCGGCGTCGACCCGGTCGCCCTGGTCGTGGCGGACCTGCTGGACGAGGCGCCGTCGCTGCCGTGCCTGCCCGTCGCCCGGGCCGCGGTGCAGCTCTACTTGGTGAGCGACCGGGCCGGGCGGGTCGCGGCGCTGCCCGACCCCGCCCGTGCCGCGGCCCTGCCCGGGCTGCTCGGCGCGGAGACCCACGTCGCGGTCGGTGCGGACGCACGGCCCGTCACGTCGAGCAGCGACTACCTCGGCGCTGTGCTGACGACCGGGCGCGACCGGGAGCAGGCGCTGGGACGGGCGCAGCACGCGGCGCGTGTCCTGGCGGTCCGGGTCGAGGAGCCGGTGCATGCCTGACCTGCTGCCGCGGCGTGGGCCGGTCCGCTCGTTCGCGCTTGTGAACCTCGTGGCCACGCTCGGCACCGGCCTGTGGATCACGGGCAGCGCGCTGTTCTTCACGCAGGTGGTCGGACTGCGGGTGGCGCAGGTCGGGCTGGGCCTGTCGCTCGCCACCGCTGTGGGGCTGCTGCTGATGGTGCCCCTCGGCCGGCTCGCCGACGTCGTCGGCCCGCGCCGGGTCTACGTCGTCCTGCTCGGCCTCCAGGGTGTGGCCACGCTGGCGTACGTCGGCGTCGGCTCCTTCCGCGGCTTCCTCGGCGTCGCCTGCCTCGCGGCGGTGGGCGACCGGGGCGCGAACGCCGTCGTCGGCTCGCTCGTGCACGCCGTCGCCGTGGGGGCGGACCGGGTGGCGACGCGCGCCTACCTGCGGGCCGTCACGAACGTCGGGGTCGCGGTGGGCAGCGTCGCTGCCGCTGTGGTGCTCCAGGTGGACACCCGGGCCGGCTACCTGGCGCTGGTGGTCGCCACCGGTCTCCTGCTCCTCACCGGTGCGACGGCGGCGGCGTGCGTGACGCTCCCCGGCCCGGTGCCGCAGCCGACGCGGACGGGCGCCCGTCCCTCGGGCGCCCTGCACGACCGTCGCTACTGGGCGGTCGTCGCGGCGTACGCCCTGTCCTGCCTGCACTACGAGGTGCTGTCGTTCGCCCTGCCGCTGTGGGTCGTGCTGCGCACGGAGGCACCGCGCTGGACCGTCTCGGCGGTCCTCGTCGTCAACACGCTGCTCGTCGTCGCCCTGCAGGTGCGCGTGAGCCGTAGCGCCCGGACCGTGCCCGCGGCCGCTGCCCTCGCTGCCAGGGCGGGCCTCGTGCTCGGGGGAGCCTGCCTGCTGCTCGGGCTGAGCGGAGGCCTCCCCGCCGCCGGCGCCGTCTGCCTGCTGCTGCTGTTCGCCGTCGTCTACACCTGGGGCGAGATGGCCCAGGCGTCGTCGGAGTTCTGCCTCGCCTTCGAGCTGGCACCGGACGACCGGCAGGGCGACTACCAGGGCGTCTTCGCCCTCGGCCGCCGCCGCGCCGGGGGGGCCGCGCCGCGGCGGCTCCCCGGGGGGCTCCAGCCCCCGGGCCCGACCGGGTGGCTGGCCGCCGCCGCCGTGCT
>JAOPWK010000126.1 GCA_025965735.1 Frankiales bacterium | reverse complement strand
GGCACGGCGTGCCAGGCGACGGCTGCCTCGACGGGCCGACCGAAGGCGCGGGCGCGGGCGAGCCGGCGGCGGTCGGCCGCGGCAGCCGGCACCGGCAGGACCAGCCGGGAGACCAGCCAGCGCGGATCGGCCAGCGGCGCGAGCAGCTCGTCCAGGCAGGAGGCGAACAGCCGCGACTCCGCGGTCGGAGCGTCGAGCTCGCAGGCGAACTCGCCGCCGCGGATGCCGCGCACCTGCACCCCTGCGGCGCCGACGGAGGTCGCGCCGGTGCGCTGCAGCGCGTCCGCGACGGCCGACGCCATCTGCCGCAGCGTGGCCGTCTGCTCGTGCGCGGGTGACGTCGCCAGCGCCTCCAGCTGTGCCGTGTAGCGCTGACCGCCGACACCCACGGCGACGACCAAGGCGCCAGCGGCCGCGGCCGCGACGCCCGTGCCGGGGCCGTCCACCAGCGCACCGGAAGCGCCTGCCACGGCGGCTGCTCCGAGCGGCAGCGGCCAGAGCTGAGCGGGACGGCGGGTCTTGGGCAGCGGCGCCGGAGCGGGCTCGCCGAGGGTGCGCCGCGCGCGCAGCAGCGTGGCCGGTACGACTCCGCCGGAGAGCCCGAGCGGCTGCTCGGTGCGCACGCGCAGGGTGGCCAGCTCGACGCCGCGGTAGCCCTCTCCGACGGCCCATGCCGTCCGCACCGCGTCCCTCTCCAGCGCGCGCGCCAGCGCCCGCCCGTTGACCGCAGCACGGGAGCCGGCGGCCGGCGGGGCGTACGGCCCCAGCACCTCGTCGCAGTGACCGATGCCGGATTCGACGAGGCCGTCCCGGCCCGGCGCCAGGTGGTGCTCGTGCTTGCGCACCGCGCGCAGGTAGTCGGCGTCGCCGCGCGGGTGGTCGTCGGCGACGCAGACGACGGTCCAGTTGTCGGCGACCTTGTCCGGCCGCGCGGGGTCGATGCGCAGCGAGCGGCCGCGCAGCTGGGTGACGGCTGTCGGCGTCGCGGCGCTGGTGAGGTCGACGACGACGTTGAGCGGCGGGCAGTCCCACCCCTCGCCGAGCAGGCCGCGGGTGCCGACGAGCACCTGCGTGCCGCCTGCCTCGAGCCACTGCGTCATGAGCGGAACCCACACACGGGCGCTCCAGCCGACGCCGGCGGTCAGCGTGACCAGCGCGCGGTTGCCCTCGAGCGGCTCGTCGAGCAGCCGGTCGCTCAGCCCAGGCGGCGCGAACGCCCGGAAGGCGGCGAGGTCCTCGCGGCGCATCGCCACGGTGCGCCCGGTGACCATGACCGGGCGCAGCGTCGGGGCCAGGCTGCTGGCGGCCAGGGCGAAGAAGGCGAGGCGGGCCGACCCGGCCGGCCGGTCGCGCGCCGCCTCCTGCAGCGACGCCGGCGGCTGCGCGGTGCGCTGCTCGAAGTCGCACAGCACGACCGCCCGCAGGTCCTCCCCCAGCGCCTGCGACTCGGCGTCCAGCACGTGCACCGCCGCCGACGCCTTGGCCGCCGACAGCGCGCAGATGCGGTCGACCGGGGAGGTCGCGGTGCGCAGGCCGCGCACGGTGAGGGTGTAGCCGAGCGACGGCAGCACCGCCCGGATCGCCTCCAGCAGACGGGTGTCCTCCAGGACCCCCGAGGCGGACAGGTGCTCGCGCGCGTAGGCCTCCAGCAGCACCGCCCAGTCCTGCGCGTCCGCCGTCGCCCGGTGCTCCTCGCGCAGCCGCGCGCCGACCGGGAGCTCCAGCACGCCGGCCTGCACCAGGCGCAGGCCGGCACGGGCGAGCTCGGGCTCGGTCTCCTCCAGCTCGCGCCAGCTCAGCTGCGGGCCGCCCTTCTCGTACCGCCGGTCGTGCAGCCGTCGCCACAGCCAGTCCAGGAACGGCAGCGTCCCGGTGCGCTCGGACAGCAGCTCGAGCTGCAGGTCCGCGAAGCGGCTGCGCTCGGCGACGATCCAGGTGTCCTCCTCCTCCGTCGGGTCGGTGAGGTAGACGAGCTCCTGGTACGGCGCCAGCTCGCCCTCCTTGACCACCGCCGGCGTCGGTACGGCGAAGTCGCAGTCGCCGAACAGGTCGTCGTGCAGCTCGGCCTGCCGCGCAGTCATCGAGGTGCGCGGCGTGGCGGTGAGGCCGACGACCCAGGTGTCCTCCCCGAGCGCGTGCACCAGCGCCCGGCACAGCGCGCCCCAGGTCTCGAGCAGGTGGTGGCACTCGTCGAGCACCAGCGTCCACGGACCGGTCGCCGCGGCACGGCGCACCAGGTCGCGGCCGCGCGGGTGCAGCAGGTCGAGCAGGTCGGCGCCGGGCTCGCCGCGCAGGGCCGCGCGACGGGTCTCGGCCAGCGAGGCCGAGGGGTCGTCCTCGACGTCCTCGTCGTCGGCGGTGCGGTCCCAGACGGTCAGCGACTGGTAGGTCAGCACCGTCATCGGTGCGGTCAGCGCCCGCTCGGTGCTGGCGGGACAGGGGTGCGGACCCTCGCCGCCGAACTCCTTCCACTGCGCGACCCACTGCGCCTGCACCGCGGTGTTCGGGGTGAGCACCATCGTGCGGCGACCGAGCCGGCGCGCCACCTCCAGGCCCAGCACCGTCTTGCCGGAGCCGGGCGGCATGACGACGTACGCCCGCGTGTGCCCGGCCTCGCGCAGCGCGTCGACGGCGTCGAGGGCCTGCCCCTGGTAGCGGCGGAGCGCGCCCGGGAAGCCGCAGCGGTCCCAGGCGTGGTGCATCACCTGAGCATCCTGCCAGGGCTCGGGCCTCTCAGGTGTGACGGCTAGCGCGTGGTCAGCTCCGTCACCGGCAGGTGCGCCACCAGGCCGTCCGGCACGCGCATCCTCGGAGCGGCGGCGTAGCCGTAGGCGGAGCTCTGACGCGTGTCGTGCAGCCGGCGTGCCGTGCCGCCGGAGATGACGAGCACCATGTTCGTGTCGGTCCGGACCAGCGTGCCGTCGCGCAGGCCCAGCGGAGCACCCGTCCGGGCCTCCTGCAGCGCCCCTGCCGGCAGGACCGCGACGTCCTGGAAGGTCCAGCCGTGGCTGGTCAGGACGGCCGCGTGTCCGACCCGTCGGAGCGTTCCGGTGGCGTCGACGAGGTGGATGGTGCGGCTGTCCACAGCGCGCACCAGGGCGCCGCTGTACAGCGGCGACTCGGGCAGCGGGACGACGGGCAGCGGCGCCAGGTCGGCGTGCGTCACGCGGTGCACGCGCGGCGACGGACGCCCCAGAGCGGCCCAGGCCGCCGCACCTGCCTTGGCGCGGCCACCGCCGGTCACCAGCCAGGTGGTCGCGCCCGGGTCGCGGACGATGGTCCCGTCGGGGATGAGGGCGGCGGCACCGGTCCGGTACCCCACGGACTCCGCAGCCGTCATCGGCACCGCGTCGACGGCGAGCCGGCCGTGCGCGGCCAGGCTGGCGGGGGTGAGCTCGCGCTTGTCACCGCCCTGCAGGACGAACAGCCGCCCGGTCGGGTGGCGGAGCAGCGAGCCCTCCGGGTGGGGGCCGCTGGGCAGGGGTGCGGACAGCCGGCGGGCCGCCATCAGCGTCGGGTAGGCGTTGTAGACGACGCCGCGCCAGCCGTCGCCCTTGCGCAGCTCGACGTGCAGGTGTGCGCCGGTGGACTCCGCGTTGCCGCTGTCGCCGAGCCAGCCGACCAGCTGCCCCGCGAGGACGCGGGCCCCGGGAGCGATGCCGGCCGGGAACGACCAGGCGGCGGTGCCGCGGCCGTCGTCGGTGCCGGGGGTGTCGTTGTTGACGTGCACGTAGAGGGCCGACCAGCCGGCAGCCGGACCCCGGTCAGCGGCGATGGTCAGCGTGTTGCCGCCGCTGTTCGGCGTCGCCTCGCGCTTGACCGAGGTGACGACGCCGTCGAAGGCGGCCACCAGCGGCAGCATCTTGGCGCCCATGAGGTCCTGCCCCATGTGCATCCGGGCGCAGCCCGAGCGGCAGGCGAGCCAGTTGTCGCTGAAGCGCACGGAGCCGGCGACCGGGAAGGTCAGCGGCACCACGACCCGCTCGGCCTCGTACGTCGTCCCCGTCCCGGGGTCAACGAGAGCGGCTGCCGGGGCAGCGCTCAGCAGGGGGAGGACGGACAGCAGCAGGACGAGGAGGGGGCGGCGCACCTGTGAGTCCTCGTCACCCCTTCGTGCCACCTTGACCGGTTCGCGCGAGGATGGCGCATGGCGATCACCACGCGACGGCTCGGTCCCGACGGTCCCGAGGTCGGTGCGGTCGGCCTCGGCTGCATGGGCATGTCCTGGGCGTACGGCGCCGGCGAGCGCGACGACGCCCAGTCGCGCGAGGTGCTCCGGCGGGCGCTGGACCTGGGCGTGACGCTCATCGACACCGCTGACGTGTACGGCCCGTTCACCAACGAGGAGCTGGTCGGCAGCGGCCTCGGCGGGCGGCGTGACGAGGCGTTCCTGGCTACCAAGTGCGGGCTGGTCCTGCAGGACGGCTCGGTGGTGAAGGTGGGCCGGCCCGAGCACGTGCGCGCCGCGATCGACGCCTCGCTGCAGCGGCTCGGCACCGACCGCGTCGACCTGTGGCAGCTCCACCGCGTCGATCCCGAGGTGCCGGTCGAGGAGACCTGGGGCGCGATGGCCGAGCAGGTCGCCGCCGGCAAGGCACTGGCCCTGGGCATGTCCGAGGTGGGGGTCGAGGAGCTGGAGCGGGCGCACGCCGTGCACCCGGTGGCGACGGTGCAGTCCGAGCTGTCGCTGTGGACGCGCGACCCGCTGGCCGAGGTGCTGCCGTGGTGCGCCGCCAACGGCGCCGGCTTCCTGCCGTTCTCCCCGCTGGGCCGGGGCTTCCTCACCGGGACGGTGACGGAGGGCTCCTTCGACAGCAGCGACTTCCGGGCGCGCAACCCGCGCTTCACGCCGGAGGCGATGGCGGCGAACGCCGCGCTGGTGGATGCCGTGCGCGCCGTCGCCGGCCGGGTGGGGGCGACGCCCGCACAGGTCGCACTCGCCTGGGTGCTGGCTCAGGGCGAGCACGTCGTGCCGATCCCGGGGACGAAGAAGACGGCGTACCTGGAGCAGAACGCCGCTGCCGCGGCGGCCGTGCTGTCGGCGCAGGCCCTGGCCGACCTCGACGCGCTGCCCGCACCGGTGGGCGCGCGGTACTAGCTACCGGGGCTGCGGCGCGACCAGCGCGTCCATGACCGCGTCGGCCCCCTGGCGCAGCTGCTCACCGGTGGCCTCCGCCGCGGACGTCACACCGAGCAGCGCCCGCAGGTCGAGCGGCTGGCCGATGCGGACGTCCACGCGCGGCCGGGTCAGCGGCGAGAGCAGCGCGCGGTGCCGGGTCCCCTCCGCGCCGACGAAGCGGTGCGTCCCCACTGCGCGAGCGGCACGACCGGCGCACCGGTGTCCAGCGCCAGCCGCACCACGCCAGTCCTGCCGCGGGCCGGCCACTGGTCCTCGAGCCGGGTGATGGCGCCCTCCGGGTAGAGGCCGACGCACTGGCCCGCCTCCAGCGCCGCCCGCGCCGGGGCGAGCGCCGCGGCGGGGTCGGTGGAGCGGCGGTGCACGCGGCTGGGCGCGTGCAGCGCGGTGTTCATGCCTCAGGGCTCACGTCGCCGGCACGTCCACGACGGCGGGGT
>JAOPWK010000125.1 GCA_025965735.1 Frankiales bacterium | reverse complement strand
GTCCGTGCTGCACCAGGATGGGCGGGTGCTCGCCCTGACCCGCAGCCTGGTCGTCCTGCTGCTCGCCGTGGCCGCTGTGGCGGCCGGCGTGTCGGTGCCGGCGGCAAGGGCGCAGAGCGCGCCGGAGCCGGGCTACCTGGGCACCGACGACACCGGCGTCCCGCGGTACCGCCTGCCTGCGGGCGCGTCCCCGCTCCCCGGCCCGCAGCGCACGGACTACTTCGTCACGGTCGGCGGCCGGGAGCGCGTCTTCCGGCTGCACGTGCCGTCCGGGCTGGACGAGGGCCCCGTCCCGCTGGTGGCCGGGCTGCACGCGCTGTACTCCGACCGTCGCAAGGCCGAGGCCGTCATGGACTGGCAGCGCCTGGCGCCGGGCCAGTTCGTGCTGGTGTACCCCCAGGGCCTGGACGCGTCGTGGAACGCCGGCCGGTGCTGCGGCCGGTCGAGCGACGAGGGCGTCGACGACGTGGCCGTGCTGACGGAGGTGCTGCGGCTGGCCGGCCGCGCGCATCCCGTGGATCCCCGCCGCCGCTACGTCACCGGGCTGTCCAACGGCGGGATGATGGCCCTCGCCTTGGCCTGTGCGCGGCCGGACGTGGTCGCGGCCGTTCTGGCGGTGGCCGCCGCGCACATGACGCCGTGCCGGCCCGGGCGCGGCGTCCCGCTCATGCAGGTGCACGGCACCGGCGACTCGGTGGTGCCCTACGGCGGCACGGCGTACAGCGACTTCCTCCGGACTCGCGTCCCGTCGGTGGCGGACACGCAGAACCTCTGGCGGCGTGCCAACACCACCCCGTTGCGGCCGACTGCGGTCGTGCGCCTCGAGGGAGGGCCGCACGCCTGGCCGACGACCTCGTACGACACGACCGGGCGGGGGTGGACCTTCCTGCGCAGCCAGGTGAACCCGTGCCGCCCGTACTCCGGCCCGCGGCCCGGACGGGACCGCACCTTACGCTGCGCCTGAGCGACGTGGCAGCCTCGGGGCATGCCCGCCTCCATCGACCCTGAGCGCCTGCCCAGCACCTCCGACCAGCACGTCCCGGAGAAGCAGCGCGGACCCGTCACCCTCCGCCGCGGCCAGGTCCAGCAGACGACGACCGACCAGCGCCTGCTGGACAGCCGCGGTCCGTCGGACTGGGTCCACACCGACCCGTGGCGCGTCCTGCGCAACCAGACCGAGTTCGTCGAGGGCTTCGGGCTGCTGGCGGAGCTCCCCCGGGCGGTCAGCGTCTTCGGCAGCGCCCGGACGCCCGAGACCGCGCCCGAGTACGCGCTCGCCCGCGAGCTCGCCGGCGCGCTGGCGGACGCCGGCTGGGCGGTCATCACCGGCGGCGGCCCTGGGATCATGGAGGCGGCGAACCGGGGGGCGTCGGAGGCCGGTGGGCTCAGCGTCGGGCTCGGGATCGAGCTGCCGTTCGAGCAGAGCCTGAACCAGTGGGTGGACCTCGGGCTGGAGTTCCGCTACTTCTTCGCCCGCAAGACGATGTTCGTGAAGTACGCCCAGGCCTTCGTGATCATGCCGGGCGGCTTCGGGACGATGGACGAGCTCTTCGAGGCGCTCACGCTCGTGCAGACGCGCAAGGTGAACCAGTTCCCGGTCATCCTCATGGGCACGGCCTTCTGGACGCCGCTGCTGGACTGGCTGCGCAGCACGCTGCAGACGCAGGGGTACATCGGCGACAAGGACCTGGACCTGTTCACGCTCACCGACGACGTGGCGGAGGCGGTGCGGATCATCGACCAGGCGTACGAGGGCCGCGCGGACAAGCCGCCGGTCGCCACGGGCGACGAGCACCTGGGTGACGGCGAGGTCTAGTTCGGCAGATGCTTGTCGGACCTGGTCCGAAGTGACCATGCAGATGGCCCGGCGCCGCTCCGACACCTCGTGCTACGGCTGGGCCCCCTGCGCCCGGCCACGTGCATCAGGAGCTCGTCGTGCGCCGTCTCCGCCCCGCCGTTGCCGTGTCGGCAGCGCTCGTGCTGCTCGCCGCCCCCCTGGTGGCCGCCGTCGACGCCGCGCCCGCGCAGGCGACCGCCGCGTCCGGCTTCACGCTGCTGGACCTCTCGCTCGGCAGTACGTCGGTGCAGGTGCTCGACGTGGCACTCGCGAGCAGCACGGCGTCCGCTCCCAGCTTCGCGGTCACGCCGCTCCGGCTCAACGGGACGCCGGTGCTGAGCGCGTCGCCCCCCGTCGGCTCTGCCGTGGACGTCCCGGACTCAGGTGACCTGCTTCCTGGCAGCGGGCCGCTGGCGTCCATGGTCGTGCCGCCCCTGGGCTACACGGTCACCGGGCCGCGGGCCGACACCGGCACCTTCACGCTGCCGCAGGTCAGCGCGCTCGGCATGCCGATCAGCATGGACGGCACGGTCGCGATGTCCTCCACGGCCTCCGAGAGCGGCTCGGAGGCGGTGAAGACGGTCGAGGTCCGCGGGCTCAGCATGCCCAGCGTGGCCGACCTGCTGGCCTCGCGCGGGGTGGACGTCAGCACGCTCCCGCTGGACGTGCTGCGCGACCTGGTGACCCGGCTCGACATCGCCACCCCTGCCTTCACGACGGCAGCCAAGGCGCTGACGACGGCCACGGCTTCGCTGCAGACGCAGGTGACGGCGGCGCAGGCCCAGGTCGACGCCGCGCGCGCAGCACTGCTCGCCGGTACCGGGCAGCTGAGCACGCAGCAGGCGGCGCTGGCCAGGGCGGAGGCGGAGCTCGCGGCGGCGGTGGCCGCTGTGGCGCCGCTGGAGTCGGCGCTGACGGCGGCTCAGAGCGCGCAGACGACGGCAGCGGCGGGCGTGACTGCCGCGACGGCTGCCGTGACCTCGGCGACGGCCGCCGTGAACGCCGCGACGGCTGCGCTCACCGGCCTGCTCGGCCTGGCTGGCCTCGCGCCGAGCGACCCGCTCGTCCAGGCGCTCCGCGGCGCGGAGAGCACGCTGGCCACGGCGCAGTCGACGCTGACAGCCGCCACGACGGCCGTGACCGACGCGACGACGGCGCTGGCGACGGCACAGGGCCTCGTCGGCACGCTGACGGCAGCGCGCAACCTCGCCGCCAGCGGGGTGACGACCCTGCAGACCACCGTCACGGGGCTGCAGACGACCCTCGACAACGCCACCGCGACCCTGGCCGGGGTCCTCACGGCCGTCCCCGCGGAGCTCGCGGCCCTGACCGCCGCCTCCTTGGTCGCGCTGGACGCCACCCCGCTGCTGGCGCTGGACCAGCTCCTGCTGACCACCCGGGCCGCGACCTCCACCGGCTCTCAGACGGCAGAGATGGTCACCGGTCAGGTCCGGGGGCTGCGGGTCCTGGGCCTTCCCGTCGTGGGCGACCTGGCGCTGTCGCCGGTGACCGGTCCGGTGGAGACGCTGCTGGACAGCACCCTCGCCTCGGCGACGACGACCCTGAGCGGCGTGCTCGGGCGGGTCGGGATCGTCCTGCCCGCGCCGGCGGTGGACCTGCTCGCCCGCAGCACCACCACCGACGACGCCGGCGGCCTCGGCTCGGCGAACACGACTCTCAGCGCGCTGACCCTCACCTGGCCCGCTCTGACCGTGCCGGGCCCCTACGCGTCCGGACCGGCGTCCTCCCTGCTCACCCTGCGCATCGCGACGCTGCGGGAGGCGGCGACCTACCGCGTGGCCGTGGCCGGCACGACGGCGCCCGAGGCCGCTGTGGACCCGTCCCCCTCGGCGTCGTCGTCGCCGGGCGCCTCGGCGACCCCGGCGCCGCCGGCCGCTCCGGCACCGGTGGACGCGGCGCCGGTCGACCTGACGCCGCCCACCGACCCCGATGTGGTCCTCCCGGCACCCGTGGTCGCCGCTCCGGTGGACGCCGCCCTGCCGGCAGCGCCCGCCCCTGCCGACCCTGACGCTCCGCCAGGCGAGCCCGTCCCGGCCCAGCCCGCTCCGCCGTCCCTGGACCGGGACCTCCCGCCGGCCAACCTCCGGGTGCCGCCGGCGGCGACTCCGGTGCAGCCGCGGACGCCGCCCGTCTCCCTGACGCATCTCCCGCGCACCGGCATGGACAGCGAGCCCAGCGTCCTCGCGCTGCTCCTCGTCGCCGCGGCCCTCGGCCTGCACCGGCGGTACCGCATCACCTAGCGTCAGCCCGCGTGGCGGCCATCTGCGTGTACTGCGCGTCCAGCACGCGGATCGACGCGTCGTACGTCGCCCTGGCCGCGGAGGTCGGCACGCGCGTCGGTGAGCGGGGCCACTCGCTGGTCTCCGGCGGCGGCGACCTGTCCATGATGGGCGCCGTCGCCAGGGCAGCCCGCGCGGCCGGTGCGCACACCACCGGCGTCATCCCGAGCGCGCTGCTCGACCTCGAGGTGGGGGACCGGGACGCCGACGAGCTGTTGGTCGTGGACGACATGCGCACCCGCAAGGGCCTCATGGACGCCCGTGCGGACGCGTTCCTCACGCTCCCGGGCGGGATCGGGACGCTCGAGGAGCTGTTCGAGGTCTGGGTCGCCCGCAGCCTCGGCCTGCACAGCAAGCCGGTCGTGGCGCTGGACGTGGACGGCCTGTACGCGCCGCTCCGGGCTCAGCTCGACCTCATGGTCGAGCGCGGCTTCGTGCGGGAGCCCGCGCTCGGCGCGCTCACCTGGACGAGCAGCGTGGACGAGGCGCTCGACGTCATCGAGGCCGAGCTGCGGACGGCGACGCCGATGCAGCCGCTGGCCGAGGAGGTCCTGGAGGCCGAGCCCTAGGTCCAGTACAGGACCCGGCAGGCGGGCAGCCGCTCCGCGATGGCTGCCTCGAACCAGCCGCGCAGCTCGCTCATCACGTCCTTCGGGTAGACGTGCTTGAGCGCGCCGTACTTGCCGCGCTTGGTCGTACGCCGTGACTCGTCCATGTCGAGCTGCGTCCGTGGGTACCAGCCCAGCAGGACCTCCTTGCTGCCCGGCGTGAACCGGTGGGTGATCAGCTCGGCGGTCAGGTCCAGGTCGGGCACCCCGGCGACCTCCGCGGCCACGAGGTCGAGCAGGTGGCCGTACTCCTGCCGCCACTCCGGCACCGGCATGATCGGCGCGATCGTCAGGCCGACCGGGTACCCCGCCCGCGCCAGCACCCCCAGCGCCGCGACCCGCTCCTCCAGGCGAGCCGTGCCGCCCTCCATCCGCGTCGTGATGGGCAAGGCGTTGACCGAGAAGCGGACGCGCGTGCGCCCGTGGTGCGCGACGGACGTGAAGCTGGCGACGTCGGCGTACTTGGTCGTCCAGCGCAGCTGCACGTCCGCGTCCCAGCCGCCGAAGAACTCCACCGCGCGACGCCACGATCCGGTCAGGTGCTCCAGAGCCAGCGGGTCGGTGTAGCAGGACGCCTCGAACGTCGTGCCCTCCTCGGGACGGCGCCGCGCGGACCCCTCGCCGACGTACGGCTCCAGCCCGGCCAGGATGTCGTCCAGGTCGGCGTACACCCTCGTCACCGGCGGGCCGCTCAACGAGCCGGCCAGGTAGCAGTACTGGCAGTGCGCCGGGCAGCCCTCCGCCAGGTCGAAGCGCCAGTCAGCGCTGGGCGCGATCGGCTGCAGCTTCCGCCGCGACGGCGGGCTCACGACGATCGCCATCGTCGACTTGGCCCGTACGTAGGTCTGCCGCTCGTCGTCGCCCCGCACGCCGGTGAGGCGGTTGGCCGGCAGCCGCTCCACCTCGATGCCGAGCGCCTCCACCCGCTCGACGATGCGCAGGCCGTGCGGGTGGTCGAGGGCGGCGGGTGTGGCCACGACGCGCTTCGGCGTCCAGCGGCGCGCCGGCCGGGCGGGCGGCGCCAAACCGGACAGGTCGCGGGTGGCCACGAGCTCGCCGGTCGCCTCGTGGCTGGCGGACAGCTCCGGGGCCAGCGGCACGTCGAGGTCGACGGAGGTGTCCGGGTCCAGGGTCACGTGCACGGTCTGCCCCCTCCTGCGTGGGAGCATCCGGCCCGTGGTCACCATCCTCGCGGTCGTCGGCGTGCTGGCTGTCCTGGTCGCTGCGGCCTTCCTGTCCACCTACGAGGAGCCGCTGCTGGCCGACGCGCCGCGCGACGCCGCGGACGTGCCGCTGCCGGACGGGCCGCTCTCGCCGGAGGACGTCGCCGGGCTGCGCTTCTCGCTGGCGCCGCGCGGCTACCGCATGGCCGAGGTGGACGTGGCGCTGGAGCGGCTGCAGGCCGAGCTCGCCGATCGCGACCGGCGGATCGCCCTGCTCGAGGCCGCTGCGGAGGGGACGCAGCAGCCGGCCGAGGTACGGGAGGCCACGCCCGCCGACCTCCCGGTGACGGCGACGCCTGTCGCCGCTCCCGTCGTGCAGCAGCAGCCCGTCGTACCGCCGGAGGCTCCTGCGGGCGAACCCCTCCCGCCCGCCGACCTCGGCACGTCGCTGGTCACCGACGAGGCCGTCGAGCCTCGCCCGCACCAGCAGTAGCGGCAACCCGTCCGCTCGCGCACGATCAGGGGGTGACCGCCACCCTCGTCCTCACCGTCGACGTCGACGCGCCCGTCGAGCGCACCTGGGCGGGCGCGACCGACTGGGCCGGGCAGGGCCAGTGGATGCTCGGCACGCAGGTCCGCCCGACGCGGCAGGACGGTCGGGGCGTCGGCGGCGTGATCGAGGCCTTCACCGGTGTCGGCCCGGTGGGCTTCCTCGACACGATGGAGATCACGCTCTGGGAGCCGCCGCACCGCTGCCACGTGCTGCACACCGGCAGGCTCGTGAAGGGCACGGGCGCCTTCGAGGTGCACAGCCGCGGCGTCGGTCGGAGCAGGTTCGTCTGGCGCGAGGACCTCGAGCTGCCGCTGGGGCTGCTCGGCCGGATCGGGTGGCCGCTGGTGAAGCCGTTCTTCGCGTACGGCGTGAAGCTCTCCCTCACGCGCTTCGCGCGCTGGGTCGAGGCCGGCCACGCCTCCGCCCCACGTACGTGATCGACAGAAGCATCGGTGCGCTCAGCGGGTGCAAGCCCCGCTGAGGAGACCGAACCTTCTGTGGATCACCGGGGTCGGCGGGTCGAGCGAAACGCGCTGGAGTCAGCGGCCTGAGAACACCGGCGGCTGCTTGGCCAGGAAGGACTGGACGGCCGCCCGGTGGTCGGCGGTGTCGCCGGCCCGCGTCTGCAGCTCGTCCTCCTTGGCCAGCGCCTCGATCAAGGGGGCGCCGGCGGAGAAGCGCACCGACTCCTTGATGCACGCGTACGCCGCCGTGGGACCGGCAGCCAGCCGCACCGCCAGCTCGGAGGCAGCCGCCAGCACCGCCTCCGGGGCGACGACCGCGTTGAGCAGCCCCATCTCCAAGGCCTGCTCGGTCGTGAAGGGCTCGGCCAGCAGCAGCAGGGCCTGCGCCCGCCCCGCACCGACCAGGCGCGGCAGCGACCAGGACAGCCCGGAGTCGGCCGTCAGCCCGATCCCGGCGAACGCGGTCGTGTAGCGCGCCCCGGCCGCGCCGATGCGGAAGTCCAGCGCGCACGCGATGCCGAGCCCGGCGCCCGCAGCCGTCCCGTTGATCGCCGCGATCGTGGGGATCGGCAGCTCCGCGAGCATCGTGACCAGCGGGTTGTAGTGGTCCCGCACGGTCGCCAGCGGCGCGTCCGAGCCCGCCTCGAGCAGGGCCGCGTGCTCCCGCAGGTCCTGGCCGACGCAGAAGGCCCGTCCGGAGCCGGTGAGCACGAGCGCGCGTACCCCCACGTCGTCCCGCACGGCGCGCACCGCGTCCAGCAGCGCGAGCTTGGCCTCCACGGTCAGGGCGTTCATGCCCTCGGGGCGGTTCAGCGTGATCGTGGCGACGGCGCCGGCGCGCTCGAGCAGGACGAGGTCGGACACGGCGGGGCCTTCCGGAGTGGGGTCGGCAGCAGGATGGCACGCCCCCGCTACCCCGCCCGAGCCGGACGTACGGGACACTGTTGGTCACGCACCTCCGGACCCGGGGGAGCGGCACGGCACGACGTTGGAGGTTGGCACATGGCGGCCATGAAGCCGCGGACCGGTGACGGTCCGATGGAGGTCACCAAGGAAGGACGCGGGATCGTCATGCGCGTCCCGCTCGAGGGTGGCGGCCGGCTCGTCGTCGAGCTGAACGCCGACGAGGTCGCGGAGCTCCGCGACGCGCTCGCAGGCGTCCTCGCCTAGCGTGCCGCCTGCCCGTCGCAAGGCACGGTTCCCCGCGGTCCCGCTCCCGACGGTCGTCCTGGCGGCCGAGGTGCCGGAGGTCGCCGTCCTCGCCGTGCCGACGGTCGGCGACGACGGCAGCGCCCGGCTGCCGGGCTCCCCGGCCGACGACTTCACCGACCTGCTCGAGCGCGAGCAGGCCAAGGGCAGCCCCGGCGAGGTCGTCGCCGTGCCCAGCAGCAGCCCGACGCGGCTGCTGCTGCTCGGCACCGGCGCCGGCACCCCGACCGACCTCCGCAAGGCGGGAGCGGCCCTGGCCCGCAAGGCCAAGGACGCCGAGGGCCTGGCCGTCGACCTGCGCGAGGCGCTTCCCGACGCGG
>JAOPWK010000108.1 GCA_025965735.1 Frankiales bacterium | reverse complement strand
AAGGCGTCATCACCGTCGAGGAGAGCAACACCTTCGGCCTCGAGCTCGAGCTCACCGAGGGCATGCGCTTCGACAAGGGCTACATCAGCCCGTACTTCGTGACCGACCCCGAGCGCATGGAGACCGTCCTCGAGGACCCGTACGTCCTCGTCGTCAACTCCAAGATCGGCTCCGTCAAGGACCTGCTCCCGTTGCTCGAGAAGGTCATGCAGAGCGGTCGTCCGCTCGCGATCATCGCCGAGGACGTCGAGGGCGAGGCCCTGGCCACGCTCGTCGTCAACAAGATCCGCGGCACCTTCAAGTCGGCTGCCGTCAAGGCGCCCGGCTTCGGCGACCGCCGCAAGGCCATGCTGCAGGACATCGCGATCCTCACCGGCGCGCAGGTCGTGTCCGAGGAGGTCGGCCTCAAGCTCGACACCGCAGGCCTGGAGCTGCTCGGCCGGGCGCGCAAGGTCGTCATCACCAAGGACGAGACGACGATCGTCGAGGGTGCCGGCGACGCCGACCAGATCGCCGGTCGCGTCAACCAGATCCGCGCCGAGATCGAGAAGAGCGACTCCGACTACGACCGCGAGAAGCTGCAGGAGCGCCTGGCCAAGCTGGCCGGCGGTGTTGCGGTCATCAAGGTCGGCGCGGCCACCGAGGTGGAGCTCAAGGAGCGCAAGCACCGCATCGAGGACGCCGTGCGCAACGCCAAGGCCGCCGTCGAGGAGGGCATCGTCGCCGGTGGTGGCGTCGCGCTCCTGCAGGCCTCGACCACCGCGTTCGAGAAGCTGGACCTCGTCGGCGACGAGGCCACCGGCGCCAACATCGTGCGCCTGGCGCTCGAGGCCCCGATCAAGCAGATCGCCATCAACGCCGGCCTCGAGGGCGGCGTCGTGGTCGAGAAGGTGCGCAACCTCCCGGTCGGCCAGGGCCTGAACGCGGCCACCGGCGAGTACGTCGACATGATCGCCGAGGGCATCATCGACCCGGCGAAGGTGACGCGCTCCGCGCTGCAGAACGCCGCCTCCATCGCGGCGCTGTTCCTCACCACCGAGGCCGTCATCGCCGACAAGCCCGAGAAGGTCGGTGCCGGCGCCGGTGGCGGCGGCGGCATGGGCGGCGGCATGGGCGACATGGACTTCTAGTCCGCAGTCACCACCCGCACCACTGCTCGTACGACGGGGCGGTCTCCTTCCGAGGAGGCCGCCCCGTCGGCGTTCCCACGCCGCCTGGCCCGAGGGCGGGTGACGCTACCGACGCCGAGGTCGCCCGCTGCATCGCAACCGCTGACGCTAGGCGCGAACGGGCTCGCGGGTGGAGCGGCCGCGGGTGATGGCGTAGCCGAAGCCGGTCGCGAAGACGTACATGAACACCGAGTAGACGGCGCTCGGGACGGCGACCTCGGTGCTGTCCAGGACGCTCAGCGCGATGGTGAGGGCGACCGTGGTGTTGTGGATGCCGACCTCCATCGCGCTGGCGATGGCCTGCCGCTCGTCCAGGCGCACCAGTCGCGCCCCGCCGTAGCCCAGGCTGAGGCTGATCAGGCAGAGCAGCGCTGTGACCAGTCCGACCTCCGCCACGTAGCCGACGACGTTCTCCCGCTCGCCCAGCAGCGCCCCGAGCGAGACGATCACCAGGACCGCGATCGAGAAGACGCGTACGGGGCGGTCCGCCCGGGCCGCGAGCTCGGTGGAGCGGGACCGGACCACCATCCCGATCAGCACCGGGACCAGGACGATCGCGATGACCTGCACGACCTTGCCGAACTGCAGGCCGAGCTCGCCCTCGGCGTCGAAGTAGCCGATGGCCAGGTTGGTGATGACCGGGATGGAGACGACCGCCAGCACCGAGTTGATGGCGGTCAGCGTGACGTTGAGCGCGACGTCGCCGCGGAACAGGTGGCTGAACAGGTTGGCCGTGGTGCCGCCCGGCGACGAGGCGAGCAGCATCACCCCGACGGCCAGCAGCGGGTCGACATCGAAGGCGACGACCAGCCCGAAGGCGACCATCGGGAGGACCAGGACCTGCAGGCCCAGCGCGACGGCCACGGCCTTGGGAGTACGTGCCACGCGCCGGAAGTCGCCTGGTGTCAGAGACAGCCCGAGACCGAACATGATGATCGCCAAGGCGATGGGCAGGCCGGTGCTGATCAGGGTGGAGTCGGTCATCGGCTCGCTTCCGGTCGGAGGAGCGCAGGCTAGTGCGAGCGAACGGCAGTGTCAGAGGTCGCTCGTAAAGTCCTCGCATGCAGCCACTTTCGGGACTGAGCGTCGACGAGCTGGCAGACGGGATCTGCGCGCGCGCAGGGCGGATCGCCGCGGCGCAGGCCGAGCTGCTGGTCTGGATCGCGGAGTTCGACCGCCGCGAGGGTTGGGCCGGCCCGGGCATGCTGTCGTGCGCGCACTGGCTGTCGTGGCGCACGTGCATGTCGCCCGGTGCCGCTCGCGAACAGGTGCGGGTCGCCCGCCGTCTGGAGGAGCTGCCCGCTGTCGCCGAGGCCTTCCGTGCCGGGCGCGTCTCCTACTCCCAGGCCCGCGCGATCACCCGCGTCGCCCAGCCGGACGACGGCATCGACTGGCCCGAGCTCGCCCGGCACGCCAGCGGGGCGCAGATCGAGAAGATCGTGCGGGGCGTCCGTCGCGCACAGGTCGCGGACGAGGCCGCGGCCGACCCCGAGCAGGCGGAGTGGAAGGTGCGCACCCGCAAGCGGTACGACGACGACGGCAACCTGGTGATGACCATCTACGCCAAGGCGGAGTACGCCCCGGTGATCGAGGCCGGCATCGAGGCCAAGCGCGCTGAGATCGACCGCGAACGGTCCTGTGGAGAACCTGTTCCCGCGGGAACGCCGGACGGCGTTCCCACTCGGGCCACCGACGGTGACGCCCTGCTGGCGCTCGCGCAGGAAGCGCTGGCGGACGAGAAGGAGGCGCATCCGGACGCCGCGCGGCGCCGCCGCCCGCAGCTCACCCCGCAGGTCGACCCGCTGTCCGGCTGGGCTCGGCAGGTCGACGGTGAGCTGCTGCCGCCGTCGAGCATGAAGCAGGTGCTGAAGAGCCTGCCTGGGCGCGATGCGCAGCTCGCACTGCGGCCGGTCACCGCTGCCGACCTGCGCCGGTACGACCTCGGCCGTGCACAACGGCTCGTCAGCGACGCCCTGCGCACCCTGCTCGGGACGCTCGACGGCGAACGCTGCCGCTTCCCCGGCTGCACCCGGCACAAGAAGCTGCACGCGCACCACGTCGTCTACTGGCGCGACGGCGGCCCCACCGACCTGTCGAACCTCGTGCTGGTCTGCGCGCGGCACCACACCCTGATCCACGCGCTCGGCTTCTCCCTGGTGCTGCACCCCGACCGCCGGCTCGAGGTCCACACCGCCGATGGCGTGCCGGTCCTGCACCACCCGGCCCAGCCCTGGGGCGACCCGGCTGAGCTGGATCCCCTCGGCCGCGTCTCCGCGGGAACGCTCCCACCAGACCACTGCGACGCGCGGCTCGACCTGCGCTACGTCGTCAGCGTGCTGGTGGCACAGGCGGCCTGACCGGCCGGGCAGCGGCTGGCGTGCGCAGGCAAGACATGAGCCACACGACGCGGTCAGCGGCATGAACGGATGTTCGAGCAGAGCGGGCCTGCAGCCCTGGCGAATGCGCGGGAGTGGCACCCAGCACCGGCCAGGTCGCTCGGATAGACCGGGAGGGCTGTTCGTTCGCCGACACGTGGGCGCCCGCTACACGATCGCCTTGATGACGGCACCGGCGATGAGCAGCAGTGACATGGACCAGCCGATCAGCCACCCCAGTACTGGCCAACGCACCGACTCCCTACGCCGGAGAACCACTCCAGCCCCCAGCGCGGCAAGCAGCAGCCCGCCCCAGAGCCACCACGAGTCAAACCATCCCAGCGAGTGCAGGGACAGCAGGAAACTGGCGACAGCGGTGCTGACCACGGCGCCGCCCC
>JAOPWK010000091.1 GCA_025965735.1 Frankiales bacterium | reverse complement strand
CCGGCCCGCCGCGGCCCGCGCTCCGGCAGCACCGGCACCACCGCCGGCGGCACCGACGCCGGTCGTCAGGCCGAGGGCGGCCCCGGCGGCGTCAGCGCCGACCAGGTCGACGGCGACGTGGTCCTGCCGACCGCCGACCCCGTGCTGGCCAACGCCCCGGCCGAGCGCACCCCGGACGTCGCCGAGACGCCCGCCGTGCCGCTGGACCAGGTCAACAGCAGCGAGTCCGAGGGCGGCCCCGCGGCCAGCCCGCAGGTCGCCAGCGACCAGGGCGCCGTCCAGGAGGCGCACGACCCGAGCACCGCCAACCTGACGGACGCTCCCCCCGCTCCCGAGACGACCACAGAGACGGAGGCCTGACCATGCTGATCCCCCGCAGGGTCAAGCACCGCAAGCAGCACCACCCGGACCGCAGCGGTGCGGCCAAGGGCGGCACGCAGCTGGCGTTCGGCGAGTACGGCATCCAGGCCCTCGAGCCGGCGTACCTCACCAACCGCCAGATCGAGTCCGCGCGTATCGCGATGACCCGCCACATCCGCCGAGGCGGAAAGGTCTGGATCAACGTGTACCCGGACCGCCCGCTCACCAAGAAGCCGGCCGAGACCCGCATGGGCTCCGGCAAGGGCTCGCCCGAGTGGTGGGTCGCCAACATCAAGCCGGGTCGCGTGCTCTTCGAGCTCGCCGGCCCGCCGGAGCCGCTGGCCCGTGAGGCCATGCGCCGTGCCATGCACAAGCTGCCGATGAAGTGCCGCTTCATCACGCGTGAGGTGAGTGACTGATGGCCGAGACCACTGCGGCCGAGATCCGCGACCTGAACGACGACGAGCTGGTCACCCGGCTCGCGGAGTCCAAGGAAGAGCTGTTCAACCTGCGCTTCCAGGTCGCGACGGGCCAGCTCGACAACAACCGCCGGCTGCACCACGTGCGCCGCGACATCGCCCGCATCTACACGGTCATGCGCGAGCGCGAGCTCGGCATCGTCCGTGAGAGCACCAGCACCGAGGCAGGGACGGCATGACCGAGATCCAGCACGGGACTACGGAGTCCACGACCGGCGTTGAGGGTGCTCGGACGGCCCGCAAGACCCGCGAGGGCCTGGTCGTCAGCGACAAGATGGACAAGACCGTCGTCGTCGCCGTCGAGGACCGCGTCCAGCACCCGCTCTACAAGAAGACGCTGCGCCGCACCAACAAGCTCAAGGCGCACGACGAGCAGAACAGCTGCGGCGTCGGCGACCGGGTCCTCCTGATGGAGACCCGTCCGCTGTCGGCCACCAAGCGCTGGCGCGTCGTCGAGATCCTCGAGAAGGCCAAGTAGCACCCCTCAGAGCCACCCTGGCCCGGCGCACACGCCGGGCCATCGAGAGCCCGCGTCCCCTCACCGGGATACGGGGTTCACACCAGGAGACGAAGTGATCCAGCAGGAGTCGCGACTGCGCGTCGCCGACAACACGGGTGCCAAGGAGATCCTCTGCATCCGTGTCCTCGGTGGTTCGGGTCGGCGCTACGCCGGCATCGGCGACATCATCGTGGGCACCGTGAAGGACGCCCTCCCGGGTGCCGGCGTCAAGAAGGGCGACGTCGTCAAGGCGGTCATCGTCCGGACCGTCAAGGAGCGGCGCCGTCCCGACGGCTCCTACATCCGCTTCGACGAGAACGCCGCGGTCCTCATCAAGGACGGCGGGGACCCGCGTGGCACCCGCATCTTCGGCCCGGTCGGCCGCGAGCTGCGCGACAAGCGCTTCATGAAGATCATCTCGCTCGCACCGGAGGTGCTGTAGCCATGGCAGGCCTGTTCGTGAAGAAGGGCGACACCGTCCTCGTGGTCAGCGGGAAGGACCGCGGCCTCAAGGGCCGGGTCATCTCCGCGAGCCCGGACACCCAGCGCGTGCTGGTCGAGGGCGTCAACCGCATCAAGAAGCACACCAAGGTGACCCAGTCGGCGCGCGGCTCCCAGCAGGGCGGCATCGTCACGACCGAGGCGCCGGTGCACGTGAGCAACGTGCAGGTCGTCTGCACGACCTGCGGCAAGGCGACCCGCATCGGCCACCGCCGCAGCGACGCCGACGATGCCGGCAAGACCCACAGCGTCCGCGTCTGCAAGCGCTGCAACGGAGACATCTGATGACTGCCCCTACCGAAGAGACCACCGAGACCACCGGCACGCCGGTGCGCGAGGTGCCGCGCCTCAAGGCGCGCTACCGCGAGGAGATCAAGCCGGCGCTGACCGAGCAGTTCTCCTTCACCAACCCCATGCAGATCCCCGGCGTCGTCAAGGTCGTCGTGAACATGGGTGTCGGCGACGCGGCCAAGGACTCCAAGCTCATCGACGGCGCGCTGCGGGACCTGACGGCCATCACCGGTCAGAAGCCCCAGGTCCGCAAGGCCACCAAGTCCATCGCCCAGTTCAAGCTGCGCGAGGGCATGCCGATCGGCGCGAAGGTCACCCTGCGCGGCGACCGCATGTGGGAGTTCCTCGACCGGCTCGTGTCGATCGCGCTGCCGCGCATCCGCGACTTCCGCGGCCTGTCGCCCAAGCAGTTCGACGGGAACGGCAACTACACGTTCGGCCTGACCGAGCAGTCGATGTTCCACGAGATCGACATCGACAAGGTCGACCGGACCCGAGGCATGGACATCACGGTCGTCACCACCGCGACCAACGACGACGAGGGCCGCGCGCTGCTGCGGGCGCTCGGCTTCCCGTTCAAGGAGAGCTAGGCATGGCGAAGAAGGCCCTGGTCCAGAAGGCCGCGAAGAAGCCCAAGTTCAAGGTGCGCGGCTACACCCGCTGCAACCGCTGCGGCCGCCCGCGCGCCGTGTTCCGCACGTTCGGCCTGTGCCGGATCTGCATGCGGGAGATGGCCCACGCCGGCCAGCTTCCCGGCATCACCAAGTCCTCCTGGTAGCTCTCCTCCCTCGTGCGACTCGACCCGAGCCGCACCCCTCTTCGTCGCAGGCCCCTGGTGCTCAGGGGGACCACGGCGGGAAAGGCCACAGGCCACATGAACGAGCAGGACACCGCCTCATGACGATGACCGACCCGATCGCCGACATGCTGACCCGCGTGCGCAACGCCAACTCGGCGTACCACGACCGCGTCTCCATGCCGTCGAGCAAGATCAAGACGCACATCGCCGAGATCCTCCAGCAGGAGGGCTACATCGCCGGCTGGACCGTCGAGGACGGGGAGAAGGGCAAGGTCCTCTCCATCGACCTCAAGTACGGCCCCAACCGCGAGCGCTCCATCGCCGGCGTGCGCCGGGTGTCCAAGCCCGGTCTGCGCGTGTACGCCAAGGCCGGCCAGCTGCCCAAGGTCCTCGGCGGGCTCGGTGTCGCCATCATCTCGACCTCGTCCGGTCTGCTGACCGGCCGCCAGGCTGACAAGAAGGGCGTAGGCGGAGAAGTCCTCGCCTACGTCTACTAGACAGAGAGGAATGTCCCACGATGTCTAGGATCGGCCGCCTTCCCATCCCCGTGCCTGCCGGCGTCGAGGTCACCCTCGACGGCCAGCACGTCACGGTGAAGGGCCCCAAGGGCACCCTCACGCACACCGTCCCGGCTCCGATCACGATCGAGCGCGCCGAGGACGGCACCCTGCAGGTCGTCCGGCCAGACGACGAGCGCGAGTCGCGCAGCCTGCACGGCCTGACCCGCAGCCTGGTGGCCAACATGGTCACCGGCGTGACCGACGGCTACGCCAAGGCGATGGAGATCCGCGGCGTCGGCTACCGCGTCGCAGCCAAGGGCTCGGACCTCGAGTTCGCCCTCGGCTTCAGCCACCCGGTGCCCGTCGCGGCACCGGAGGGCATCTCCTTCGAGGTCACCAGCCCGACGCGCTTCACCGTGCGCGGCATCGACAAGCAGAAGGTCGGCGAGGTCGCCGCCAACATCCGCAAGCTCCGCAAGCCCGACCCGTACAAGGGCAAGGGCGTTCGCTACGAGGGCGAGCAGATCAAGCTCAAGGTCGGGAAGACGGGTAAGTGATGGCGAACATCTCCGCGCTGCGGCGCATCGGCAAGGCTCGGCGCCACTTCCGCGTGCGCAAGCGCGTCACCGGCACGGCGGTGCGTCCGCGCCTGGTCGTCACCCGGTCCTCGCGGCACATCACCGCGCAGGTCGTGGACGACCTGGCCGGCCACACCCTGGCCAGCGCCTCGACGCTCGAGGCGGACCTGCGCAACGGCCGCTCCGAGGCCGACAAGAGCGCCCAGGCCCGTCAGGTGGGCGCGCTCGTCGCGGCCCGCGCCAAGGACAAGGGCATCTCCTCCGTCGTCTTCGACCGGGGCGGCAACAAGTACCACGGCCGCATCGCGGCCCTGGCCGACGGCGCCCGCGAGAACGGCCTGGAGTTCTGATGGTCAGCACTGCCCACTACGTGAAGACGATGACTGAGACGAGGACCTTCTGATGCCAGGACCCCAGCGCTCCGGCGCCGGCGGCCAGGGCGGCCGCGACAGCCGTGACGGCGGCCGTGGCGGCCGTGGCGGTGCCGAGAAGAGCAACCACATCGAGCGGGTCGTCGCGATCAACCGCGTCGCCAAGGTCGTCAAGGGCGGTCGTCGCTTCAGCTTCACCGCGCTCGTCGTCGTCGGCGACGGCGACGGTCAGGTCGGCGTCGGCTACGGCAAGGCCAAGGAGGTGCCGGCCGCCATCGCCAAGGGCGTGGAGGAGGCCAAGAAGCACTTCTTCCGCGTGCCGCGCATCGGCGCGACCATCCCGCACCCGATCCAGGGCGAGGCGGCGGCCGGTGTCGTGCTGCTCAAGCCGGCCAGCCCCGGTACCGGCGTCATCGCCGGTGGCCCGGTGCGTGCCGTCCTCGAGTGCGCCGGCATCCACGACGTGCTCAGCAAGTCGCTCGGGTCCTCCAACCCGATCAACATCGTC
>JAOPWK010000071.1 GCA_025965735.1 Frankiales bacterium | reverse complement strand
ACCCTCGCCGTCCTCCCGCTCGCCGCCGCTGCGCTCGCCGTGCGGGCGCTGCGCCCGGCTGCCGCCGGAGTGGCCGTCGCGCTGGCGGGCCTGCTGGCTGCCGCGGAGCTCGCCGCAGCCGGTGCGGCGCAGGACCTCGCGACCGACCAGGTCGGTGGGCTGCTGCTGCTCCCCGTCGCGGCGCTGGCGGCGCTGCCGTTGGCCGGGGAGCGCCGGCTCGGCGCCGAGGCCGCTGCCAGCGTCACCGGGCTGGCCGCCGTCCTGTGCGCGACTGGTGACGCCGGGTGGCTGTCGTGGACGCTCGCCGGGCTGGCGCTGGTCGCCCTCGCCACCGCGCTGCGGCCGGACCGCCGCCGGGTGGCTCTGCTCGGCGGCCTGCTGCTGTCCGCCTCCTCCTGGGTGCGGCTGGCCGAGGCGGGCGTCACCGACCCGGAGCCGTACGTCGTGCCGATCGCGCTGGTCGCCCTCGGCTTCGGGCACCTGCGCCGGCGGGCGGTGCCCGGCACCAGCTCGAGCGCCGCCTACGGCCCAGGACTCACCGCGCTGCTGCTGCCGAGCCTGCTCGCCTCCTACCTCGGCAGCCCGCTCTGGCGGCCGCTCGTCCTCGCCGGCGTCTGCGTCGTCGTGGTCCTGCTGGGCGCGCGCGAGCGGCTGCAGGCTCCGCTGCTGATCGGCGGCGCCGTGCTGGCTGCGGACGCGGTGCTGCTGCTGGCGCCGTACGCCGGCGCGCTCCCGCGCTGGTTGGCGCTCGGCGCGGCAGGCACGCTGCTGGTCGCCGTCGGGGCGACCTACGAGCAGCGGCTGCGCGACCTCACCCGGCTGCGCGAGAGGTACGACGCGCTGACCTGACGCGTACGGGGCAGGCTGCAGGTGTGCCGCACCTCGACCACGACCCCCGGGACGAGCGGGTGGGCGCCTGGGACCTCACGGTCTGGCGCACCCGCACCGGACGCCTGCTCGTCGCCGTCACCTCCCGGCTGTCCGCGGTCCTGGGGCCGCACCTCGCGCTGCTCGCGCTCCTCGTCGGCTCCGGGCTGCTCGTCACGCTGCTGACCGGCGCCAGCGCCGAGATCTACGAGGAGGTGGACGAGGGCGAGGGCGTCGCCGGGCTGGACCGGCCGGTGCTCGACGCGGCGCTGCGGCTCCGGTCGCCGGCCGCGGACACGGCCGTCACCTGGTTCACCGACCTCGGCGGCACGCTCGGCATGCCGATCCTCGCCACGTTGGCGGTGCTCGCGATGACCCTCGCGTGGCGGCAGTGGACGCCGGCGCTGCTGATGCTCGCCGCCACGACCGGCTCGGTCGCCATGACGGTCGTCGGCAAGTCGGTCGTCGGCCGGGCCCGCCCACCCCTGGTCGACGCGGTCCCGCCGTACGAGACCTCCGGCTCGTTCCCGAGCGGGCACGCGCTCAACTCCGTCGTCGTCGCCGGCCTCATCGCCTACCTGCTCGTGCGGCGGCAGCACCGGGCGTGGGTGCGCGCCACGACGCTGACGACCGCCGCCACGTTCGCGTTCCTGATGGGGATGTCGCGGGTCTACCTCGGCCACCACTGGCTCACGGACGTGCTGGTCGCGTGGACGCTCGGGCTCGCCTGGCTGACGGTCGTGGTGGTGGTGCACCGGCTGCTGCTCACCCTGCACCGCAGGAAACGGCTCGACCGCGGCCCTAGCGTGCGGGCGTGACCACCACCGTCGAGACGGCGCTCGGCCTGTCGATCCGTGGCGTCGTGAAGACCTTCGGGACGCTGCGCGCCGTCGACGGGCTGGACCTCGACGTCCGCGCGGGCACCTGCCTGGGGCTGCTCGGGCCGAACGGCGCCGGCAAGTCCACGACCATGAAGATGCTGACCGCGCAGGCGATCGCGGACGAGGGCGAGATCGAGGTGCTCGGCCTGCCGGTGCCGGCGCAGAGCAAGCAGGCGCGCGCGCAGATGGGCGTCGTGCCGCAGCAGGACAACCTCGACATCGAGCTGAGCGTCCGGCAGAACCTCCAGGTGTTCGCCCGGCTGTACCGGATTCCGCGGCACGAGCGGGAGGCCGCGGTGGACCGGGCGCTGCAGGTCGCGCAGCTCACCGGCCGCGCCGACACCAAGGTCGACGCGCTGTCGGGCGGCATGCGACGCCGGTTGCTCATCGCCCGGGCGCTGGTGCACCGGCCGCGGCTCGTGCTGCTCGACGAGCCGACCGTGGGCCTGGACCCGCAGGTGCGCCAGGAGCTGTGGGCGCTCATCGACGCGCTGCGCAGCGAGGGCGTGACGATCCTCATGTCGACGCACTACATCGAGGAGGCCGAGCGCCTCGCCGACACCGTGACGATCATGTCCCACGGCAAGGCGGTGGCGCAGGGACGGCCGACCGAGCTCGTCGTCCAGCACGCGGGCCGCGAGGTGCTCGAGGTCTACGGCCCGCCGGCACGGCTCGCCGAGGTCGAGGGCATCGCGGCCGCCGACGGCGGGCGCGTCGACCTTCACGCGACCTCCTCGCCGGTGAGCACCACGAACACGTCCTCGAGCACCGCCTCGCGGCGCCGCAGCCCGACCTCCGGGCCGTCCGCACCGAGAGTCGCCGGGTCCAGACCC
>JAOPWK010000051.1 GCA_025965735.1 Frankiales bacterium | reverse complement strand
CGTGCTGCGCGCCCTGCGCCACGCCGCGGGCGACCCGCCCGAGCGCGTCTCTCAGGCGGTCGGTGGCCGGGTGCTCCGGGCCGAGCTGGTCGCGCGCGAGCATCCCGGCGACGAGGGCGGCGGCGGCGTACGACGCGGCGGCCACCAGGGAGGTGCGGGCACCGCCGACCTCGCCCTCGCCGAACAGCGGCCTGGCGACCGTGGCGATGACGGCGCCGAGCGCGAAGGCTCCGCCGCCGAGGGTGGTGGTCAGGGAGTTGGCCACCACCAGCTGCCGCTCCTGCACGACGTGCGGCAGCGCGGCCGACAGCGCCGAGAGGATGAAGCGGTTCGTCGAGATGACCAGCAGCGCGAGCCCCTGCACCAGCAGCGACTCGTCGCCGAGCGTCGACAGCAGCGTGGCCGTCACCGCCACCAGGGCGGCACGCACCAGGTTGGCGTTGCGCAGCACCCGCTGGCGCCGCCACCGGTCCAGGAACACCCCGGCGAAGGGCCCGACGATGCTGAACGGCAGCAGCAGCACGGCGAAGGCGGTGGCGGCCTGCGCAGCCGACGTCGCGTCGTTCGGGTCGAAGAAGACGACCAGGATCAGCGCGGTCTGGAAGAGCCCGTCGCCGAGCTGCCCGGCCAGCCGGATGCCGAGCAGCCGACGCAGGTCCGGTGCGGCGAGCAGCTCGCGCAGGGAGTGTCGGCCGCTCACCTGCGCAGGCTAGGTGCCGAGCGAGGTCACGTGCCCCGTGCGGGGTGCGCTGCGGCCGGCCAGCACCTCGAGCCACACCTCGCGCAGCGCCTCCGGCCCGTGACCGACCTGCACGTCGACCCACTGCTCGACCGCAGGCACGAACGACCGCCAGGCTTGCCCGAACCGCTCGTCCAGCCCCTCGCGCCCCCAGTCGGCGGTGCGCTTGCGCATCTGGTCCGGCGCGAAGAACACCGACGGTCGGGCGCCGCCGAGAGTGCCGGCGGGGCTGCTGTCCTGGTGGGTGACACCGACGACGAGGTCGAGGACCAGCGCGCTGCCCAGGTGGTCGTGCAGGGCCTGGCGCAGGGGCGTGCTGCCCGCGCAGTCGACGTACGCCGTCGGCTCGGCCGGCAGCGCGCGCACCTCGTCGTACGGCAGGACCTGGTCGTAGCAGCCCAGGCTGGTGGTGAAGGCGGCGTTGCCCGGGCTGGTCAGGCCGACGGTGCGCACGCCCGCGGACTGCAGAAGGAAGGCGGCCCCGTACGCCGTCTTGCTGGACGCGGACGACAGCACGACGGTGCGGGCTCCTGCGGTGCCGCCGTCGACGAGGAAGTCGGCCAGCACGAAGGAGGTGAAGAACAGCGGGCGGTAGAGCACCTGCAGGTCCTCGCGCTCCGCGTCGTACGCCGGGTCGCCGCTGGTCAGCGCGTAGGCGTTGTAGGGCGACGGCAGCGACCCGCGGTGCTCGGTGGTGTCGCGGAAGCCGCGCTCGTCGCCGGCCGACGGCCGCACCAGCAGGTGGCTCGCCGTCGGCAGGTAGCCGTAGAGGCGCTGCCCCACCTCGACGTTCTCGGCCCTGCTGGCGACGACCTCGCAGAACCCCCACAGCGGGACCCGACCCCAGGCCGGACCGGTCGCCGGGAAGAACTCCCAGTAGCGGAAGGCAGCGCCGAGCACCGCGTAGGTCACGTTGTTCGCCGTCATGCCGACGCGGTCGGCCCGCAGCAGCGCCTCGCCCTCCGCCGGCTCCGGCACGTCCAGCTCGTGCAGCAACGTCTCGCTGAGCTCGGTGCGGGAGACCTCCAGTGCCCAGGCGCGCGTCATCGCCGGGAGGGTACGCGCGGGTGCTGCGTCTGGCTGTGCCACTCCTGCTCAGCGCGGCTTCGAATGCTGAAAACTACTTCTGCACAGACACTTTGACCTAATGAGAGTGTCGGAGGCCGTGGCTACCTTGGTCGTATGACCACAGGGCAGGCGGCTTTCGCCGTAGCGGCGGACGTCGTTGCGCTGGATGCCCTTGCCGCCGAGCTGACCGTGCAGGAGTCATCTCGCGGGGCTGCTCATGTGCGCCAGCTGCGGACGCTGCTGAGGCTGGATGCGGTGGGTCGGTCGGCGGGGATGCAGCTGTCGACGGTGTCGCACGCGGCGCTGGCGCTGGGTTGCTCCGAGCACCGCGCGGGGCAGCTTCTGACCGAAGCGCTCGGGCTCGGGGAGCTGCCGGGTGCCCTGGAGGCGGTGGAGTGCGGGCTGCTGACGGTGGAGCAGTCGTCCACGATGGTGCGGCTGCTGTCGCCGTTGCCGTTCCTGGTCCGCCGGCAGGTGTGGGAGCGGCTGCAGGCACGGCTGGTGCTGGTGGCCGATCGCGGGTCGGTGCTGCCCCCGGCGCGAAGGGTTGAGCTGCTGCGGAACTGGGTGCAGCAGGCCGACCCGGCCGCCGCCAGCGAACGTCGTCAGCGGGCCGAAGCGGACCGGACCCTGGACTGGCGGCGTCGTGACGATGGCCTGAACGACCTGTATGCCCTCGGCTTCACCGGACCTGACCTGCAGGCTGCGCTGTCCCGCGTCCGCGACCGCGCTCATCCGGTCGGACCTCATGACGAGCGGACCGCGGAGCAGCGCCGGTTCGACGCCTTCAAGGACCTGCTGCTCGGTCGCGACCCGCTGCCGGTGGACGATCCGCACGACCCGACGGAGCCGTGCCCGTGCGCCAGCGCCCCGGCCGGGGGTGGCCGCGCGGCGTGTGGGTGCCTTCCCGGTGCGCCGGTGCCGTGTGGCGCGGAACTGCTGGTGCACCTGACGATCCATGGCGCACTGGGGACCGGCGACCAGCCGGCGGAGCTGGTCGGGCACGGCCCGCTCGAGCCGGACCTGCTCGAGCAGCTGCTGCTCGCGGCGCCGCGGATGCGCCCGGTCTGGACCGACGAGCACGGGGTCGTCGTCGCGGTGGGCGATCAGGTCGTGGTGCCCGAGCGAGGGGATCCGGCGTCGGTGCGACAGGCGCTGCTGCACCTGGCCGGGCTGCCGCCGCCGGGGCTGCTGCACCCACGTCACCCCCAGGACCACCCGCCGTCGGATGAGGGCCCAGCCGAGTCCACGCCACCCGGGACGGGCGTGTCGTGCGCGTCGCCGATCCCGTTGCCGAGCGACGGCACGCTGTCGGGCCGCACCTCGCTGTGCTTGGAATTACCGCGTCGCAGCACCATGTCCTCCAGCGATGCCACCCGCCTCGGCGCAGCCGCACTCGGCGCCAGCACCCTCGGCAGGCACCCTGCAGACACTCCGGGCTCCTACCGGCTGACCCGGCGGCTCCGCCGGCTGGTCGAGGTGCGCTCGCCGCGGTGCGAGTGGCCCGGTTGCGGCGCCCGCGCCGTCCGGTGCGACGCCGAGCACGACCTGGCCTGGCCGGACGGGCCGACCTGCGCCTGCAACCTCGGACCGTGCTGCCGCCGGCACCACCGCGTCAAGCAGCTCGGCTGGACCAAGACCCGCACGGCAGCAGGCCTCACCTGGACCAGCCCCGGCCGCGGCCGGGGCTGGCTCAGCCCGCTCCAGCACGAGCCGCCGTCGTCGCCCGTGCGTCCACTGCCGCCGCTGCCCGCCGACGACCCGCTCGCCGAGCTCAGCCCACTCCAGCAGGAAGCGGAGCTGTGGTGGCTCGCCGACTGCCCCGGCGACCCCGCCGCCCTCGAGCTGCGAGCCGTCGAAGCTGACGAAGCCGCATGCGTCGACCGGAGGGGCGACCTGCTCCGCGTCGGCGACACCCGCTGGTCCCTCGATCTCGATGACCCCTACGCCTGGTCAGACCACCCGGCAGCGGAAGGCCCCACGCCCCCGGGGCGCGCGGCTGACGCAGAGCACGACGGCCCGGCGGCTCACGAGGAGCGGCCGGGCCGTCGGGTCGTGCTGGAGGACTAGGCGCCCTTGCTGGCCTGCTCCACGGCCTCGGCCGCGTGCTTGCCAAGCTCCTCGCCGTCGAGCCAGGCCTCGAGGATCTCGCGGCCGAGCTCGTCGCGCACCTGGCGCGGCGGGGACTTCATGAAGTACGTGCTGGCCGGGTGCACCGGTCCGCCCTCGCCGCGGTCCATGGCGACCTTGGCGCAGCGCAGCGCGTCGATGATGACGCCGGCGCTGTTCGGGCTGTCCCAGACCTCGAGCTTGTACTCGAGGTTCAGCGGGACGTCGCCGAACGCGCGGCCCTCGAGGCGGACGTAGGCCCACTTGCGGTCGTCGAGCCACTGCACGTAGTCGGACGGGCCGATGTGCACGTTGCGCGCGCCGAGGTCGTGGCCGATGTTGGAGGTCACGGCCTGGGTCTTGGAGAATTTCTTGGACTCGAGGCGGTCGCGCTCCAGCATGTTCTTGAAGTCCATGTTGCCGCCGACGTTGAGCTGGTAGGTGCGGTCCAGCACCACGCCGCGGTCCTCGAACAGCTTGGCCATCACGCGGTGGGTGATGGTGGCGCCGACCTGCGACTTGATGTCGTCGCCGATGATCGGGACGCCGGCGTCCTCGAACTTCTTGGCCCACACCGGGTCGGAGGCGATGAACACGGGCAGGGCGTTGACGAAGGCCACGCCGGCGTCGATCGCGCACTGCGCGTAGAACTTGTCGGCGTTCTCCGAGCCCACGGGCAGGTAGGAGACGAGCACGTCGACCTCGGCGTCCTTGAGCACCTGGACGACGTCGACGGCTTCCGCGTCGGACTCCTCGATGGTCTCGCGGTAGTACTTGCCGAGGCCGTCGAGGGTGACGCCGCGCTGGACGGTGATGCCGGTGGGCGGCACGTCCGCGAACTTGATGGTGTTGTTCTCGGAGTTGTTGATCGCGTCGGACAGGTCGAAGCCGACCTTCTTGGCGTCGACGTCGAAGGCGGCGACGAACTCCACGTCGTTGACGTGGTAGTCACCGAACATGACGTGCATCAGGCCCGGCACCGAGCCGGCGGGATCCGCGTCCTTGTAGTACTCGACTCCCTGAATGAGGGAGCTGGCGCAGTTGCCGACTCCCACGATGGCTACTCGTACCGATCCCATGGGGTTCTCCTGTTCGTTCACGACTGGTGCTCTGAGGTGGTGCTCGCTGGTGCCGGCCGCTTCGACGGCTTGCCGGGTGCTGCTGGTGCTGCTGACTTCGGTGCGGTCTTGCGGGGTGTGGCGGGTGGGGACGCGGGGGGGCCGGTCGGCGTCGTCGGCCCGGACCGGGGGTCGGGCCCACGCTCGGCGGCGATCAGGTCGGTCAGCCAGCGCACCTCGCGCTCGACGGACTCGATGGCGTGGCGCTGGAGCTCGCTGACGTAGCGGTCCTCGCCGGCCGGCCCGCGGCTGGTGCGCACCCGGTCGAGCCGCTCCTGCAGGCGGGAGCGACGGCCCTCGAGGATCCGCAGGCGTACGTCGGAGTCGGTGCGCGAGAAGAACGCGAACCGCATGTTGAAGTCCTCGTCCTCCCACGCGGAGGGGCCGACGTCGGTGATCTTGGCGCCGAAGTAGTCGGTCCCCGCCGGGGTGATCTGGTAGACGATCCGCTGGCGCCGGGACACCCCCACGGGGGCCGTCGCCACCTCGGTGACCAGGCCGGCGCGCAGCATCCGCTTCAGCGCGGGGTAGAGAGAGCCGTAGGAGAGCAGCCGGGTCCAGCCGAGGAGCAGGTTGAGCCGCTTGCGCAGCTCGTAGCCGTGCAGCGGCGAGTCGTGGAGCAGCCCGAGGACGGCGAGCTCGAGAGTGGCGGCCTTGCTGACCATCTGCTGCCTCCTCCGGTGCTGGGTCGACTGCTGCGGGTGACCGACCTAACGGCCTGTTCTATCGGTCGAACCTATCGCATCGATATATCGTGGTCGAATCGACGCGCGGGTGTGGCACCGGTCACCCAATCGCGCGCCCCGCTATGGGGAGAGCCCGTACTCTTCGTCAGCAGACGACCTCTGAAGGCAACCGAAAGAGCGTGTAGTGAGCGGCAAACCCAGCAGTCCGGCGCCCAGGAAGGCCACCTCGGGGGCGAAGAAGGCCAAGCCGCCGCGGACCCCGAAGGCGCGGATCCTGGCCGCGCTCAAGTGGGCGACGATCGTCGGCCTGGTCTGCGCGCTGGTCCTCGTCGCGATCGGCTACTTCGCCTACCGCAACACCACGATCCCCGACGCCAACAAGGCCTTCGAGGCCCAGTCGACGTTCGTCTACTACTCCGGGGGCAAGGGCAAGATCGGCCGTTTCTCCGACCAGAACCGCGAGTCGATCCCGCTGGCGGACATCCCGCAGTCGATGCAGGACGCCGCCATCGCGGCCGAGGACCGCACCTTCTACACCAACAGCGGCATCGACCCGAAGGGGATCCTGCGCGCTGCCTTCTCCAACGCCAAGGGCAACGCCACCCAGGGCGCCTCGACGATCACGCAGCAGTACGTGAAGATCCTCTACCTCAGCCAGGAACGCACGCTGAGCCGCAAGGTCAAGGAGGCGTTCCTCTCCCTGAAGGTGCAGCAGGAGAAGTCCAAGTCGGCGATCCTCGAGGGTTACCTGAACACCATCTACTTCGGTCGCGGCGCCTACGGTGTGCAGGCCGCGGCGAACGCCTACTTCGACAAGCCCGCCAAGAAGCTCACCCCGTCCGAGTCGGCCATGCTGGCGGCGATCCTGAACTCGCCGAACTACCTGAGCCCGGACCCCGGCGCCTCGGGACGCGCCGCCCTGATCGAGCGCTACGACTACGTGCTGCGCGGCATGGTCTCCGCCGGGAACCTCGACTCCGCCGAGGCGCAGAAGTACTACGGGAAGCTGCCGAAGCTCGGCAAGCCCGCCACCAGCAACATGTACGGCGGCCAGCGCGGCTTCATGCTCAAGATGGTCAAGGCCGAGCTCCAGAGGCTCGGCTTCGCCGAGAACGAGATCGACGCCGGTGGCCTGCGGGTGGAGACGACCTTCACCCGGAAGGCGATGAAGGCCGCGGAGGACGGGATCGCCGCCGAGCGGCCCCAGGGGCTCAAGCGCCTGCACGTGGCCAGCGCCTCGGTGGACGTGAAGACCGGTGCCCTGCTCGGCTTCTACGGCGGGCAGGACTACCTCGACAGCCAGCTCAACTGGGCGGCGCTCGGTGGCTCCCCGGGCTCGGCGTTCAAGCCGTTCGCGCTCGCAGCCGGGCTCAAGGCCGGGTTCAGCCTCAAGGACACCTTCGACGGCAACTCGCCGTTCACCTTCGAGAACGGCAGCGAGGTCGTCAACGAGGGTCCTGGTGACGGCAACGACTACGGCTCGGCGATCAGCCTGACCACGGCCACGGAGCAGTCGGTCAACACGGCGTACTCGCCGAGCGACCGCAGGGGCTGAAGAAGCTGCACGTCGCGACGGCGTCGGTCGACGTGAAGAGCGGCGCCCTGCTCGGGTTCTACGCCGGCCAGGACTACCTCGCCAGCCAGCTCAACTGGGCGGTGCTCGGTGGCTCGCCCGGCTCTGCGTTCAAGCCGTTCGCCCTCGCGGCCGCGCTCAAGGCGGGGTTCAGCCTCAAGGACACCT
>JAOPWK010000038.1 GCA_025965735.1 Frankiales bacterium | reverse complement strand
CAGCAGGTCGCGCACCGGCACGTGGGGGGCGACCTGCTCCAGCAGGTCGGCCAGCCACCGGCCGGAGAGCGCAGCCCGGGCTCCGGCCGCGCGGAAGCCGCCGGCCAGCACCCCCGTCAGGCGGGCGAGCAGCCGGCCGCGCTCGCGCGCGTCCAGGTCCCGGTCGGACAGCCGCCCGACGAGCTCGCCGAGCTCCTCGCGCGGGACCAGCTCACCGCTCACGACAGGTCCCGACGGCCTACGCGCACTCCTTGCAGATCAGCCGGCCGCCCTCATCGGAGTCGAGCTGGCTGCGGTGGTGCACCAGGAAGCAGCTGCTGCAGGTGAACTCGTCGCTCTGCTTGGGCAGCACGCGGACGGTGAGCTCCTCGCCGGACAGGTCCGCGCCCGGCAGCTCGATCGCCTCGTTGAGGTCGGCCTCGTCGACGTCGACGCTGCTGGACTGTGCCTCGGCGCGTCGCGCCTTGAGCTCCTCGAGGCTGTCCTCGGGCTCGTCGGCGTCGGACCGCCGCGGCTGGTCGTAGTCGGTGGCCATGCTCAGGGGGCTCCTTCGTCGTGTATCCGGCGCGTGGACAACGCACGGAGGCTCGCGCTTGTGCCCGAGGTCTTGGCGGACCCGCAGGGCGGGCGAGCGCCAGAGGGTAGCGGTCCCGCCGGGACGGATCCCCCGTGCCCGGCGTGACGTCGGTGACACCGGGTACGGCGGGCGCGTGACCGTCTTCGGAGCCTTCCTGTCCGCCGAGGAGCACCGCCCCCTCGACCTCGTCGCCCAGGCCGTCCGGGCCGAGCAGGTCGGGTTCGAGGCGCTCTGGATCTCAGACCACTACCACCCGTGGACCGGCGCCCAGGGGCAGGCGCCGTTCGTGTGGAGCGTGCTCGGCGCCATCGCCGCGAAGACCTCGACGGTGCGCTGCACGACCGCGGTGACGGCGCCGATCGTGCGCATCCACCCCGCGGTGCTGGCGCAGGCCGCGGCCACCACGGCGGCGATGTTCGAGGGGCGCTTCTCGCTCGGCGTCGGCACCGGCGAGGCGCTCAACGAGCACATCCTGGGCGACGCCTGGCCGACGCTGGACGTCCGCCTGGAGATGCTCGAGGAGTCCGTCGAGGTGATGCGCGCGCTGTGGAGCGGCGAGCTGGTCCGCCACCGCGGCCGGCACTACACCGTCGACACGGCCCGCCTCTACACGCTGCCCGACAGCCCGCCGCCGGTGCTGGTGTCCGGCTTCGGGCCCAAGGCCACCGAGCTGGCCGCCCGGATCGGCGACGGCTACGTCAACGTCGACCCCTCGGCTGAGCTCGTCTCGCTGTACCGCTCGTCCGGCGGCAAGGGGATCGTGCAGGGCGGGGTGAAGGTCTGCTGGTCCACCGACGAGGCCGCCGCCCGCCGCACGGTGCACGAGCTGTGGGGGCTGCAGGCCGTGCCGGGCGAGGCGATGCAGGTGCTCCCGAGCCCGGTGCACTTCGAGCAGATCAGCGAGCTGGTCACCGAGGACATGGCCGTGGATGCCGTCGGCGCGGTGGGCAACCGGGTCGAGGACTTCGTCGAGGCGGTCCGTCCCTACGTGGACGCCGGCTTCGACGAGGTCTACATCAGCCAGATCGGCCACGAGCAGGACGGCTGGTTCGACTTCTTCGAGCGCGAGCTCAAGCCGGCGCTGGCCGACTTGTGACGCTCACCGTCAGGAGGCCGGCCTCATCCGGGCGAAGCGCCAGAACTCGTCGGTGGCGTCCACCTCGTCGCCCGGCTCGGTCCACCGGTGGTTGTAGCCCTTGAGCACCCGGATCGTGATGTCGCTGCCCGGTGCCGCCGCCTTGATCGTCGGGACGCCGCGCACGAAGGCCTGCAGCCGCTCGGAGTAGTCGACGCCGGCGAACGGCACCGCGGTGTCCTTCTCCCCGTGGATGTGCAGCGCCTTGATCTTCCCTCGGCAGAGGGGGATCTCGAGCGTGCCGCTCATGACCCCCACCGTGTCGACGAGGTCGGGCCGCTCGCAGCCGAAGCGGTAGGCCATCATCCCGCCGTTGCTGAAGCCGACGACGCTGATCCGGCCCGCGCCCCGCGCGCGCAGGTCGTTCACGACCTGGCTCAGGAACGCCACGTCGTCGACCCCCTGCACGACCGCCTCCCCGCAGCACAGCCCGGCGTTGAAGGAGCGCCGCGTCCCCTCCGGGTAGGCGACCAGGACGCCATCGCGGTCGGCCAGGCGGTTGAAGCCCGTGCTCCTGGCGTCGTTCTCCGGGTCGCTCAGCCAGGCGTGCAGGACGACCATCACCGGCCGCCCCTCGGCCAGCCGCGGCTGGCGACGCAGCAGCGGCGGCACGTGCAGGACGTACGCCCGGCCGCTGGACAGCACGACGCGGCTGTCGCTGCCCTCGGTCACCGGGTCCAGCGCACCGGCCAGCGGGGCGACCGCACCGACGCCGAGCACCAGCACGGCCAGGGTGCTCATCACCACCGCGCGGCGGGACCAGCCGGACCACCGGCCCACCTGCCACCCCCTCACGTCCCGACCGTGCCCGCGCAGTCTTCCACGGGCTCAGGCCTGGGCGTACGCCCCGAACAGCAGCGCGGTCAGCTCCTGCACCAGCTCCTCGCGGCTGCACGAGCCGGTCTCCAGCCACCAGTCCCCCGCGGCCTGCACCATCCCGACCACGCCGTGCGCCCACGCCGACGCCCGCACCTCGGGCGCGGAGAGCTCGGCCGCCATGCCGGCGGCCAGCAGCGTGGACAGCCGGCGGGTGAAGCTGCGGACGTGCGACGCGCCCGCGGCCTCGTCCGAGTGCACGAGGAAGCGGTAGACCTGCGGCTCCTGCTCGATGACGCGCAGGTACGCGCCGATCGTCCGCTCCACCCGGTCGCGCCGGGTGCGGCCGGTCTCGAGCGCGTCCTGCAGCTCGCCGAGCAGCCGGCCGGTGTAGCGGTCGGCCAGAGCGGCGTACAGCCCGCCCTTGTCGCCGAAGTGCCGGTAGAGGATCGGCTTGGTGATGCCCGCCTCGGCGGCGATGGTCGCCATGGACGCGGCCGGCCCGTCGCGGCGGACGATCCGGTCGGCGGCGTCGAGCAGCGCCTCGCGCCGCGCCGCCCGGTCCCGGAGCGGGACCGGAGCGGCGTCAGCAGCGGAGACCACTACGGGATCTGGTGGCCCGAGATCGCGCGGCTGATGATCAGTCGCTGGATCTCGCTGGTGCCCTCGAAGATCGTGTAAATCTTCGCGTCGCGGTGCCAGCGCTCCACCGGGTACTCCCGGGTGTAGCCGTTGCCGCCCAGGATCTGGATGGCCTTCTCGGTCACCTCGACCGCGGTCTCGCCGGCGAACAGCTTGCTCATCGAGCCCTCGCCCGCGGTGAACGGGATGTTGTTCTTGCCCATCCACGCCGCGCGCCAGACGAGCAGGCGGCTCGCGTCCAGCTTGGTCTTCATGTCGGCGAGCATGAACGCGATGCCCTGGTTCTCCACGATCGGACGGCCGAACTGCTCGCGGGTCTTGGCGTACTCGAGGGCGTACTCGTACGCCGCGCGGGCGATGCCGACCGCCTGCGCGCCGACGGCGGGACGCGACGACTCGAACGTCGCCATCGCCGCCTGGCCGCCCTTGGCGCGGGTGCTCACGACCTTCTCGCCCCGGGCCACCGCCGCCTGGCGCTCCCGGGCGCGGGCGAGCCGCTCATCGAGCTTGCTCTTCTCACGGAGCAGGGCCGAGCCGGGCAGCCGCAGGTCGTCGAGGATGACCTCGCTGGTGTGGCTGGCGCGGATGCCGTGCTTCTTGAACTTCTGGCCCTGCGACAGGCCCTTGCCCTTGAACTCCGGGCCGACGACGAAGGAGGCCTGGCCGCGCGCCTTGAGCGAGGGGTCGACGGCCGCGACGACGACGTGGACGTCAGCGATGCCGCCGTTGGTGATCCAGGTCTTGACGCCGTTGAGCGTCCACTGGTCCTTGGCCTCGTCGTAGACGGCGGTGGTCTTCATGCTGCTGACGTCCGAGCCGGCGTTGGGCTCGGACACCGCCAGCGCGGCGAGCTTGACGTCGGTCTCGGTGCCGAAGCACTGGGGCGTCCACTCGCCGATCTGGTCCAGGGTGCCGTTGGACAGGATCCCGGCGACGCCGAGCGTGGTGCCGACGATCGACAGGCCGATGC
>JAOPWK010000094.1 GCA_025965735.1 Frankiales bacterium | reverse complement strand
CAGCTCGCGCACGCCGGCCGCAAGGCCAGTGCGCGGCGGCCCTGGGAGGGCCGCGGCGTCGTGCCGCCGGCCGAGGGCGGCTGGACGCCGGTCGGCCCCTCCGCGATCGCGTTCCCCGGTCTTGCCGACCCCGTCGAGCTGGACGCCGACGGCATCGCGAAGGTGCGTGCCGACTTCGTCGCCGCCGCCCGACGCGCCCTCGCCGCAGGCTTCGACGTGGTGGAGGTGCACGCCGCACACGGCTACCTGCTGCACGAGTTCCTCTCGCCGCTGTCCAACACCCGCACCGACGGCTACGGCGGTGACCTGGCCGGGCGCATGCGCCTCGTGCTCGAGGTCCTGGAGGACGTCCGTTCGGTGTGGCCGGACGACAAGCCGCTGCTGCTGCGCATCTCGGCCAGCGACTGGACCGACGGCGGCTGGACCGTCGAGGACTCCGTGGCCCTGGCGAAGGAGGCGGCCGCGCGCGGCGTCGACCTCGTCGACTGCTCCTCCGGCGGCAACGTCCTGGCGCCCATCCCCGTCACCCCGGGCTACCAGGTGCCGTTCGCCTCCGCGGTGCGCAGCGGCGCGGGTGTCGCGACCGGCGCCGTCGGCCTCATCACCGACCCCCAGCAGGCCGAGCAGGTCGTGGCCGAGGGCCACGCCGACGTCGTCCTGCTCGCCCGGGAGCTGCTGCGCGACCCGCACTGGCCGCTGCACGCCGCCACCGTCCTGGGCGCCGACGTGGCGTGGCCGGTGCAGTACGAGCGGGCGCGTCCCTGACGTGCTCGTCCCTGGGCAGGTCGACGCACCGGACGACCCCCGCGTCGCCGACTACGTCGGCCTGACCGACGGCGCCCGGCGCATGAAGCACGAGTCGGGCGCCGGCTTCTTCATCGCCGAGGGCGAGAAGGTGATCGCGCGCACCGCCGCGGCCGGCTACCCGCCGCGCTCGCTGCTGCTCAGCCCGGCACGGCTGGCCGACCTGATGCCCGCGGTGGAGGCGCTGGACTGCCCCGTCTACGTCGCCTCCTACGACGTGCTCCAGGCGGTCACCGGCTTCCACGTGCACCGTGGAGCGCTGGCCTCCTTCGGCCGGCTGCCGCTGCGGTCCGCGGCCGAGGTGCTGACGGGGGCCACGCGCGTGGTCGTCATGGAGCAGGTCACCAACCACACCAACCTCGGTGCCGTCTTCAGGTGCGCTGCCGGGCTCGGGATGGACGCGGTCCTCCTCAGCCCCAACTCCTGCGACCCGCTGTACCGCCGCACGGTCAGGGTGTCGATGGGACAGGTGTTCTCGGTCCCGTACGCCTACCTGGAGGACTGGCCGGGCGGCATCGAGCAGGTGCGGGCGGCGGGCTTCCGCGTCCTGGCACTCACCCCGGACGCGGCCGCCACCGACCTGTCCGACGTGGTGGTCGGCCCCGACGAGAAGGTCGCGCTGCTGTTCGGCGCCGAGGGGCCCGGCCTGACCGAGGAGGTCATGGCGGCGAGCGACGAGCGGGTGCGGATCCCGATGGCCGCGGGCGTCGACTCGCTGAACGTCGGGGCGGCTGCCGCCGTGGCGTGCTGGGTGCTCGGCCGCCGCTCCTGACACACTCGGCCTCATGAGCCGCGCCCTCCTGCTGTCGACCGCACTGCTGCTGACCGCCTGCGGCGGCGCAGACGACGGCAAGGCCGCGTTCGTGGCAGACGCCAAGGCTGTCTGCGAGCGGGCGGCGACGGACAGCGAGGCGCTGAAGACGCCGGCCGCGCCGGCGGAGTTCGCGCCGTACGCCGAGAGCCTGGTGGAGATCGCGCGGCAGGCGCAGCAGGACCTCGAGACGCTCGAGCTGCCGGAGGCCGACGCGAAGGACCTCGAGTCGCGCGTCATCGAGCCGTTCGCCGACGTCGTCGCGGAGGGCGAGGCCTTCGCCATGAAGGTCAAGGACGCGGGGGAGGACCAGGCCAAGCTGCTGCCGCTGCTCAGCCAGCTGCCGGACAGCGGCGACGTGGACCTGCAGTACCTGCGCGACTACGGGCTCGGCACCTGCGCCGACGTCATCAGCCAGACGGACTGACCGTGGCGTCGGTCGTGCGGCCGGCGACGGCGGAGCGCTTCGACGACGTCTTGACGATGCTCGGGCCCAAGCCGACGTCGTCGGTGTGCTGGTGCCTGAGCCACCGGGTCGACGCGCGGACCAACCGCGGGCTGGTCGGCCCGGCCCGCGGTGCCTTCGTCCGGGAGCTGTGCGAGCGCGAGGTCGCGCCCGGGGTGCTGGCGTACGAGGACGACGTCGTCGCCGGGTGGGCGGCAAGCGCCCCGCGCGCCGACCTGCCGTTCGCGCGGTCGACGAAGATCCCGCACGTGGACGACATGCCGGTCTGGTCGGTCTGGTGCATCCGCGTCCGCCCCGGACACCGAGGCAACGGCGTCTCGCACCGGGTGCTCGCCGGCGCGGTCGAGTACGCGCTGGCGCAGGGGGCACCCGCCGTAGAGAGCTACCCCGTCGACAACCGCGGCGCAAAGGTCGACCAGACGATGGCCTACGTGGGGACGCGGGGGCTGTTCGAGCGAGCTGGCTTCGTGAAGGCAGCTGCCACTCAGGCGGTCCCGGGTGGGTTCCCACGGGTGCTGATGCGGTGGAGCCCGAGTTAGCACTAGCTGCCACGAGTCCGTGAGCATGAGGCCCAGCTCCGGGGCGTGACCTCAGGCCCCTCCGACCACGAGGGCGACCTCACCTGTGGCCGTCAGGACGACGTGCGGAGGCCGCCACGGTCAGGGGTACGGCGACGGCGAGCGCGAGCGCGCCGTCGCCGACCCGGTCGCTCACCTGAGCCGCGCAGTCGGCCCTGCGCTCGCGACGGGGGTCACCCTGCGCGGGCATCACGAAGGCGCTTGTGAGGGTGAGGCCGCAGACGGAGCTGACGTCCTGACTCACGTGACCGTCGTAGGCCACGTCCGAGATGACCGGCGACAGGAGGATGAGCATGCCTGCGCCGTAGAGACCGGCCGCGATGCGCAGCAGGACGTTCGGCTCATGCCCCTCGTCCCGACGACGAGACGAGACGAGGCACGCCACCCGCAGCGGCACCCCCGCCTCCGTGTCGGCCTGCGCTCGCGGCATGCGCGGCGGCGGCCTCCTCCTGACTGCTGCTCTGCGGCTGCTCCGGAGCAGGCGCGGCGAGCAGGCCCGAGGAACCGCGCCGCTCCGCCGACGCCAAGGGCACCACCCGCCCCAGGCCCGACCCGTGCAGCCTGCCGGTGGAGCAGCGCACCGGCGGCTGGTTCTGCACCGAGATCAGGTAGCGGCACGTCCCGCTGACCCCGAACACGGCCCCGCAGCCGGCGCGTAACCCTGCAGCGCCTTCAGTCGATGACGGGGCTGCACGCCGACGACGGCGGCAGCAGCGCCGGACCACGACGGTCCGACCGGGACGCGGAGGCACCACATGAACCTGCTCGCACTCACCCTCGCCAGGGCCTCGGCGGCACGACTGGCAGGCAAGGGAGCCGTCCTCGGCGTCGTCGCCGCCACGGCGCTCGCCGCAGCCGGCGCTACTGCTGTTCACGCTGCCGGCGGCGACGACAGCCCCTCGGTCTCGGTCAGCGACGACGACGGCACCCTCGGCCAGGGCCGGGGAGGCCGTGACCCCCTGACCGGTGCACCCGTGGACGGGACGGGCGACAGCGACGGGAGCAGCGACGACGACGGCACAGCCGACCAGGGCTCCGGCGACCGTGACCCCGTGACCGGGGCTCCCACCGACGACAGCACCGGCGACGCCGGCGACGACGACGGCACAGCTGACCAGGGCTCCGGCGACCGTGACCCGCTGACGGGGGCTCCGACGGACGACAGCGGCGACGGGCCCGACGACAGCGACAGCCCGCAGCGGGTCGCCGAGGAGGCTGCCGAGGAGCAGGCAGAGGCAGAGGAGGAGGCGCGCGAGGAGGCGGAGGAGGCTGCCGAGGAGGCCCGTGAGCGGGACGAGGAGGCAGCGGAGCAGGCCCGCGAGGCAGCCGAGGAGCGGGCTGAGGACGAGCAGGAGGCTGCTGAGGAGGCAGCCGAGGACGCTGAGGACGCGCGCGAGGACGCCCAGGACTCCGATGACGACTCCGACGACGACTCCGACGACGACTCCGACGACGACTCCGACGACTAGGTCGGAACTGCTGACGCGCTGCCGGCGCACGGCGCACGATGGCGGGAGCCGGCGGCGCGTCCCGGCGCGGTGATGGGGAGCGAGTGGCCGAGCAGCAGCTGGAGGACGCCTTCTCCGCTGCCCAGGCGGGGGCGGCGTGGGCGCTGCGCGTCTTGTACGAGGAGCTGGCGCCGCGGGTGCACGGCTACGTCCGCGCCCGGGGAGCAGGCGAGCCCGAGGACCTCACCAGCGAGGTCTTCCTCGCGGTGTTCCCCCGGATCAGCACCGTGACCGGTGGCGTCGCGGGCCTGCGGACGCTGCTGTTCTCGGTGGCGCACGCCCGCCTCGTGGACGACCTGCGGCGCCGCAGCCGCCGCGAGCCGTTCGTCCCCTACCAGCCGGAGCACGACGCTCGCACCGGTCCCTCGGCGGAGGACGAAGCCGTCACCGCCCTCGCCACCGCAGACGTCCACGCGCTCATCGCCACGTTGCCTGCCGATCAGCGGGACGTCCTGCTGATGCGGGTCATCAGCGACCTGACGGTGGATCAGGTCGCGGAGGTGCTGGGCCGCAGCCCCGGTGCCGTCAAGCAGCTGCAGCGACGCGCGCTGCTGGCGCTCCGTGCCCGCGCCGCCGACGAGGCGGTGGCGAGATGAGGATCGACGACCGGAGGGAGGACGACATGGACGACCTCACCCAGCGGCAGGTGGAGGACCTGCTGGCGGGCCGGGCAGTGGCCGGCTACGAGGACGTCTCCGCGGCGGTCGGCGTCCTCGCACGGCTCGCCGACATCCCGGCGCCGGCACCGATCGCAGGCCTGGCTGCGGTGCTCGAATCCGGCGTCGCGCCGACTGACGTTCCCGTGCCGTCGCGGAGCAGGCGGCCGCGCGCAGGCTGGGTGGTCGCCCTGGCCGCGGCCGTCGTGACGGGCACAGCCGGAGCGACGGCCGCCAACGCGCTGCCGGCTCCGGTGCAGTCCGGCGTCGCCGGCGTCCTCGAGGCGCTGACGCCGTGGGACGTCCCGCGCCCGCGTGACCGCGGCGAAGGAGCGGACGCGCCCGCAGGCGCCGCTCCGGCGGACGGCACGCCGCGGCTGAGCGGTGATGCGCAGGACGCGGTCGACGTGCGCCAGGAGCGGGACGCCGCGCGGGCACGGCAGGACGCCGCCGACAATGGGGCTGACGCTGCAGAGGAGGAGGCCGAGGAAGCCGCTGACGCCCGGCAGGACGCGGCCGACGATCGGGCTGACGCTGCAGAGGAGGAGGCCGAGGAAGCCGCTGACGCCCGGCAGGACGCCGCCGACGAGGCTGCCGACGCCGCGGCTGACGCCCAGCGGCAGGCGGAGCGTGACGCAGAGGACGCCGCTGACGAACAGGCCGACGCCGCAGAGGAAGCCGCAGAGGAAGCCGCAGAGGAAGCCGTCAAGGACGCGGAGGACTAGGCGGAGCGAGGTCCTCCTGCGCAGGCGGCGTTCAGCCGACCTCGTCCAGCAGGTCGAGCGCGGCGTCCGCCACCGCCTGCGCGTCCAGCCCGTGGTGCCGCTGGACGTCCGCGAGCGACCCCGCCTGCCCGAACTCCTGCACCCCCAGGCAGGTCACCGGGACGCGGTGCACCGTGCCGAGGAAGGCCAGCGTGTGCGGGTGCCCGTCGAGCAGCGTCACGAGCGGGGCCGGCCGAAGCAGCCGGTCCAGCAGCGTCTCGTCGACCCCGTGCGCCGGTCCGCGCAGCAGGCCGCGGCGCAGCTGCACGGCGCGCCACAGCCGGTCGTAGGAGGTGACGACGCTGACGTCGGCCTGCACCCCCAGCTCGGTCAGTCGGTCGGCGGCCTGCAGCGCCTCCGGCACCACCGCGCCCACGACCGCGAGCACCACGTCCGGGTCGCCCTCCACGGTGCGCAGCCGGTAGCCGCCGGCCAGCACGTCGCGCCTGCGCTGCTCGCGCTCGGCCGGGTCGTCCGGCAGCGCGCAGAGCGCCTGGTCCAGCGGGCGGGTGGTCAGCCGGAGGTACGCGGACTCCCCGCCGGGGCGGCCCAGCCGCGACAGCGCGTCCAGCAGGCACCACTCGGCCTCGACCGCGAACGCCGGCTCGTACGCCGTCACCCCAGGCGTCTCCAGGCCGATCGACGGCGTCGTGATGCTCTGGTGCGCGCCGCCTTCGGCCGCGAGCGTCACCCCTGACGGGGTGCCCACCAGGATGCTCTGGCCGCCCGCGTAGGTGCCGAACACCCACGGCTCCAGGGCCCGCGCCACGAACGGGTCGTAGACCGTGCCGATGGGGAGCAGCGGCTGGCCCAGCGTGGACCAGGTGGAGCCGAGCTCCCCGAGCAGGCCGACCAGGTTCGTCTCCGCGATGCCGAGCTCGACGTGCTGGCCGCTGCTGGTCTCCCGCCAGCGCACGAGTCGGTCGCCGTCGTCGGCGAACCAGTCGCGGCGGTCCTGCGCCGACCACACGCCGACCTTGTTGATCCAGCCACCGGTGTTGGTCGACGAGGCGACGTCGGGGGAGACGGTGACCACCCGCGCGGCGACGTCGGGGGCGTCCCGTGCCAGGTCAGTGAGCACGCGGCCGAGGGTGGCCTGCGTGGAGTGCAGCCCGCGGTAGCTCCGGCCCAGCTCGACCGGCACCGCAGGCGGTTCCAGCAGCGCGACCGGCTCGCGGTGCAGCCGGGCGGCTACCTCCGCGCAGAGCCGCCCGGCCTCGGAGGAGGCGTCGAAGGCCTGCCAGGGCTCGTCCGGCGACATCCCGACCGCAGCGGCGAAGCCGGCGTACTGCTCGGCGGTCAGCAGCGCGGAGTGGTTGCCGGGGTGGCCCTCGATCGGCAGCCCGCGACCCTTGACGGTGTAGGCGAAGACGACCGTCGGGCAGTCGCTGGAGACCTGCGAGAACACCTCGTCCAGCAGCACGAGGTCGTGCCCACCCAGGTCGCGCAGAGCGGCGCTGACCTCCAGGTCGGTGAGGTCCTCGAGCAGCACCCGCAGCGCGTAGTCGTCCCCGACCAGCCGGTCGCGGAGCACGTCGGGCGCCGAGCGCAGCAGCCACTGGTACTCCTCGTTGCCCATGCCGTCGATCCGCTCGCGCAGGCGGGCGCCGTCGGGCCGGGCGAACAGCGCCTGGAGCCGGCGGCCGTACTTCGCCTCGAGCACCTGCCAGCCGGCGGCCGCGAACATGCCCATCCACCGGCCGATCGCGATGTCCGGGACGATCCGGTCGAGCGACTGCCGGTTGAGGTCGACCACCCACAGGACCTCGCCCAGGCGCTGCACCGCCGGGTCGGCGACGCACTCCCAGATGGCGCCCTCGTCGAGCTCGGCGTCGCCCAGCAGGCTGATCTGCCGGCCCGCGGGCTTGAGGTCGCTGTGCGTCTCCACGTACCGCCGGGCCACCGCCCCCCACACCGGCGCCGTCGCGCCGATGCCGACGCTGCCGGTCGAGTAGTCGGGCGTGTCCGGGTCCTTGGTGCGGGAGGGGTAGGGCTGCAGGCCGCCGTACTCCCGCAGCCGTGGCAGGTAGGACGCGTCCAGGCGACCCAGCAGGAAGCTCAGCGCGTGCAGGACGGGGGAGGCGTGCGGCTTCACGCTGACCCGGTCGTCGGCGGTGAGCCGACCGAACCACAGGGCCGTCATGACGCCGACCATCGAGGCGCTGCTCGCCTGGTGGCCGCCGACCTTCAGCCCTGAGCGGTCGTCGGGCCGGGAGTTGGCCGCCTGCACGATGCTCGTGGCCAGCCACAGCACCCGCTGCTGCACCTCCTGCAGCACCCGCTCGTCGACGCTCACGCGCCGAGTCTGTCAGTCGGTGCCGGCACCGCTGGTCTGCGGCGCGACGGCGATCGGCGCGCGGAGCAGCGCGTCCGGGATGCCGAAGGAGTCGACCAGCCCGAGCGCCGCAGGACGCAGCTGGCCGCACAGCACGTTGACCTCCCGCTGCACCTCCTTGCCGGTGTCGCCGTCGAAGAAGCCGTGCTCCAGCCACCAGGCGCGGTCGCGCTCCATGACCGTCAGCGCGTAGAGGTCGCGCAGCCGGGTGAGCACCTCGCGCGTCGGCTCGTCCTCGACCGCCTCGACGGCCATCGTGAAGCGCTCGTGCGCGATGCGCTCGACCTGCGCGATGGCTGTCTTGAGGGCGTGGTCCTGGCAGTGCGACAGCGCGCGCAGCGGGTCCATCCCCTCCGACTGCACCAGGCGGCGGAGTCGCCGGGCGAGCGAGTCGATGAGGCGCTCCTCGCGGACCCGGAGCATCGAGCCCTGCCAGGAGGCGTCGCGCGGCTCGGCGCTGTCGCGGGTGAAGCGCCCCAGCGGCCCGGACTCCGACAGCAGCCGGCTGACCGACCGCGTCGTGAGGTGCCGGGCCATGCCGACGGCGTCGAGGTCCTCGAACTGCGAGGCGTAGTCGCTCAGCATCGTCTTGGCGACCAGCTGCAGCAGCACGGTGTTGTCGCCCTCGAAGGTCACGAAGACGTCGGAGTCGGCGCGCAGCGAGGCGAAGCGGTTCTCGGTCAGGTAGCCCTTGCCGCCGCAGCACTCCCGGGCGTCCTGCACCGTGCGCGTCATGTGCCAGGTGGCCACCGCCTTGAGCCCGGCCGCGAGCGCCTCGACCTCGCGCTGGCGCTCCCCGCCCGGCTCGGTCAGCACAGCGACGTACTCCGACGTGAGGTGGTCGCAAGCGGCCTGCAGCGCGTAGGACTCGGCGATGGCCGGCAGGAGGCGGCGCTGGTGGGTCAGGTAGTCCATCAGCGGGGTGTCCATGTCCAGCCCGGTGCCGAACTGGCGCCGCCGCTCGCCCCAGCGCACCGCGATGGTGAGGGCGTTGCGCGCGACGGCCAGACCCGCGCTGCCGATGCAGATCCGGCCCTGCACCAGAGCGCCGATCATCGTGAAGAAGCGGGCGCCAGGGCTGCTGATGCTGGAGGTGTAGCTGCCGTCCTCGCCCACCTGGCCGTAGCGGTCCAGCAGCGCCTCGCGCGGCACCCGCACGGCGGAGAAGCGGATGCGCCCGTTGTCGACGCCCTGCAGCCCCATCTTGTCGCCGCAGTCCTCGATCTCGACGCCCTCGCAGAGGTTGCCCTGCTCGTCGCGGATCGGCACGACGAAGGCGTGCACGCCCCGCGCCTCGCCCGCGACGTCCAGCTGCGCGAAGACCGCAGCGACGCGACCGTGCCGAGCCGCGTTGCCGATCCAGTCCTTGCGGGCGTCGTCGTCCGGCGTGTGCAGGACGAACTCCTGCGCGGCCGCGTCGTACCGCGCCATGGTGCGGATGCTGCGCACGTCGGAGCCGTGGCCGCTCTCGCTCATGGCGAAGCAGCCGGGCAGGTCGACCGAGGCCACCCCGGGCAGGTACTTCCGGTGGTGCTCCTCGGTGCCGAGGCGGTGCACGGCGCCGCCGAACAGGCCGAACTGCACCCCGACCTTGACCAGCAGCGACAGGTCGCCGTGCGCCAGCGTCTGGAAGCTGGCGATGCTGCCGGCCGGGTCGCCCTCGCCGCCGAGCTCGGGCGGGAAGGACCGCGCGCCGGCTCCGCCGCCGGCCAGTGCCCGCAGCCACTCGAGGACCTGGTCCCGGTACGCCTCCCGGTCCAGCCCCTCGGCCTTCTCCAGGCCGAGCTCGCACAGCGCCTCACGCGTCTGGGCGCGGACGGTGGCGCTGGGCCCGTCGAGGTGCGCCTGCAGGCGGGCCACCACGTCCCGGGTCAGCGGCTCGAGGGGGTCGGGGACAGTCGTCTCTGCCATGTCCGGATGCCTATCAGACGCTCAGCGGCGTCCTCACCGCGAGGCGAGCAGCGGTAGCAGCAGCCCGAGGGGCGCCAGCGCGAGCGCCCCCACCGTGGCGGCCAGCACCGCGGCCCTGCCACGCAGCGGCAGCG
>JAOPWK010000299.1 GCA_025965735.1 Frankiales bacterium | reverse complement strand
GATCCAGCGAGGTCACCCAGTCCTTGGTGCGGATGTGCACGCCGGTCGCGGCGAAGATGCCGTACGGCGCCTGGATGCGGTGCTTCGCGAGGTAGCCGCGCGGGATGGTGAAGGAGACCGTGCCCTTCTCGGTGTCCCACGACGACGTGCCCGCGGGCATGATGTGGCGCCCCCCGGAGTCGATCGTCTGGACCTCGCTGCTGGTGCCCTGCGTGGTGACGAACGAGTCGAACTTGCGGCCGCCGACGTAGAGGCCGTAGCCGGTGACCCGGCCGCCGTCAGTGGTGGGCCACAGCTGGTCGACCGAGACGGTGGCCTTCACCGCGTCCCGGGTGACCGACGCGGTGAGGCCGGTGATGTCGGTCGTCGGCAGCGTGCCGTCGAGGGTCGGGTCGGTGATCGTGCCGCTGCTCGCCCTGGGCGCGGCCTCCTTGGTGACCCAGGAGGCGGTGCCCTTCCAGTTCACCCGGCCGGCCGCGGAGGTGGCGCCGACGCTGAGCTTCGGGGTGGTGGTGGCGACGCCCCTGGGCTGCCAGTCGGTCTCCTCCGCCACGGGCAGCACGCCCCAGTCCGGCTGCGGGCAGTCCTCCGCGCGGCCGGTGGGGGAGGCGTACCAGTGGTCCTTGGGGTTCTGCACCTGGAAGCTGTTCATCCCGTCGCCCTTGGCGTCGTTCGGGACGAGGACGTCCTTGCCGTCCACCTTGCCGTCGCCGTTGGTGTCCAGGTAGTTGCTCATCTGGATGGCGAAGCCCTCGACGTCCAGCGTGGAGACGCACTTCGCGACGTCCACCGGGTCCGAGCTGTACGCCATGATGTCCGCTGTCGGGATCACGCCCCAGGGCCCTTCGGCACCGTCACCGACGTGGCCGAGGGTCAGGCAGTGCCCGGTCTCGTGCGCCACCAGGTCGTACAGCGAGAAGAAGTCGGTCTTGCCGGGGAGGGGGTCCACCGCGCCGTTGACCGAGAAGCAGACCTGGCCGCCGGCACCGTCGCAGCGCTCGACGTAGATGCCGCCGAGCTCCTTGTGGTGGCCGTCGAAGCCGGGGCGCTTCTCCCAGGAGGCCATGTTGAACGGGTCGGGGATCGAGCCGCACGGGACGCCCTGGCCGTCCGTGAAGCCGACCTCGCCGAGGAAGTCCGTCGGGTTGATGCCGATGCCGATGCCGCCGGCGGGGTTGGTCGCGATGACGACGATCTTCGGCTTGACGAGGTTGACCGCCTGCGTCGGCAGGCCGTTCGCGTCGACCGGCACGAGCTTGGTCGTGACGTTGAACTGCACGCCCTCGGCCAGCCAGTCCATGTTCATCTGCTTGGCGAGGTGGTCGATGCCGCCGCCCCACATCTCGACGGCCTGGCGCATGACGCGCATGTCGCGCTCGGCGGTCGGGCTGACCGGCACGAGGACGGCGACGTTCACGATGGGCGAGTCGAGGTTGTTGAGCCCGACCTTCAGGTGGTGGCAGCCGTTGTCCGGGTTCGCCTCGTCGCGGTCGACGATGCACCCGGCCGGCATGTTGCCGTCACCGAAGTGGGCGCTGGAGTAGCCGGCGCCCGCACCGGTGAACGGTGTGGGCGCGGGCTTGGCAGCCGACCCGAAGGCGGGCACGGCCGCGCCGAGGGCCACGGCGGCGGCGAGGAGCAGGACCTTGGAGCGGCTGAGGGGGGGTCGTGGCATGCCTGGCCGTTTCGACGCGGCGGCAGCTTCTCCTGCCGGGTCAGCGAAGCGGCGACCGCTGCGGCGCGCTCCTGCGCGTCAGGCCCGCTGGCTCTCGGTCCGGTCGAGGGCGTCGAGCCGGCGCTGCGCCTCTGCGGCGTGCGCCCGCAGCCGCTGCGCCGCACCTCGGGCGCCGTCCGCCTCGTCGCGGCGCGACGTCGCGGCGTGGTCCGGCGACTGCTTGGCCAGGTAGTCCAGACCTGCCGCGTCCATCTCCAGGGCGCGGATGGCGAGCCACGGGGCCTTCACCGTGTCGCGGTTGGTCGCCAGCGCGAGCCCGACCGTGCTGTAGCGGTGCCCCTCCGGGCACAGCAGGCGTCGGCGTGCTCGGCCCTGAGCGCGCTCGCGCACGAGGGGCAACGGAGGTCTGACTGCACGGTGGCCTGTTCTCTGCGTGGCGTTCCGTGTTCCGGCATCGCTGCCATCTCGAGTGCCTCAGGGCTACCCGCCCCAGGCCGGCGAAGCGCCGGGCGTCAGGCGGGCGTCAGCCGGCGTCAGCCGTCGCGACGCCGGCGCAGGGCCAGACCGGTGAGGGCGGCACCCGCGGCGACCAGCGCCAGCAGCGCCGGTGCGCCGGTGGCGGGCAACGATCCGCCGGTCGGCGCGATCCCGGGGCCGCTCCGGACGCCGCTGCCCCCGCCGACGGCGCCGCCGACCGTGCGGCCGTCGACGCGCAGGAGGCGGTCCGCGCTGTCGAACTCGGCGACGAGGGGACGCCGTCCGGTCACGCAGTACCGGAACTCCCGGCCCTCCCGCTCGTGCGGCTGCCCAGCGGCGTCCAGCACCTGCTGCGGCGTCATCCCCTTCTGCAGCCCGTCGATCCCCGTCGCGGGGCGGCAGCTCCGGTCCTCGACGCCGCGGGCGCGCTCCCACGCCTGCAGGTAGGCCTCCGGGCCCCGCCGCAGGTCGGCCATCAGCACGTCGCCGCCGGCCCGCCGCAGGTCCTCGACCCAGTCCACGTACATCCCGTAGTGGGCGACGCCGTCAGTGTTGAGGTCGTAGGTCCGCTCGCCGCTGACCTGCTTGTCGACGCGGGTGCCGCCGAAGCCCGTGAACGGGTACCGCACCGGGTCGGGTGCGTCCGCTCCACGCGGGCCGGCCTGCGCGCCGAAGCCGTTGGTGTCGGCGCCGCGGCCGATGCCGAAGTACTGGTCGCTCTCCGCCGCCGCCGCCTTGACCTTGCGATACTCCTCGATGAAGTACTCGACGCTGCGCGGGTACGGCGTCACGATCCCGCCGGTCCCGGCGATCCGCGCGTAGATGGTGTCGTCGGACCAGCTGTGGCTCGAGACGATCCCGTCGTAGTCGGCCTTCTCGAGCAGCGTCATCGAGGCCGAGCGGGCGCTGGCGCTCATGTGGTCGGGGTCGAACATCATCCCCTTCTCGGCCATGCGCCCGATCAGGTGCGAGCCGAGCTCGGTGAGCGGCCGCTCGTTGCAGTGCGGCCCGGGGCCGTACGCCGGCGCCGCGCCGAGGGCGCCGGCCGACGAGAGCACGCCGGCGAAGATGCTGTCGCGACCGCCCAGCGGCGCCGGAGCGCCGGTGTCGTCGGTGGCGTTCAGCTGCCGGCGGTCGACGTTGTGCTCGTGGTCGTGCTCGATGCCGGGGTGCGGGAAGTCGCCGGGGCAGGTGGCCATCTGCCAGTAGCGGCCCGTCGTCTGCAGGTTGCCGTTGTTGACGATGACCCCGGTGGCCCCCTCGTCGCCGGTGACGCCGGTCAGCGCGTTGTCGAACTTGTTGGCCAGCTCCATCTGCCGGACGCCCATGTCGTAGACGGCCTGCAGGTCCTGGTCGATCGACTCCTTGGTGCACCCGTCGACGTCGAGCAGGCTCGTGCAGTCGAACAGCTGGGAGATCTCGATGCCGAGCACGATCGCCAGCCGGCCCTCGTTCATGACGCGGCGCGCCTGCTCGGGGTCGGTCACGATCTGGATCCACCCCTCACCCGGGCCGCCGGACTGCGCGTCGATGTAGCGGATGAACTCCTTCATCCGCTGCGCCTGCAGACGGACCGCGTCCATCTCGTTGCAGCTGTTCTTCTTGAGCGGGTAGACGGTGCACAGCTGGCCGTTCTCGACCAGCAGCGTCGTCATCAGGCGCAGCCCGCCGCGCCAGGTCCGCTCCAGCCACTTGTAGTAGATCTGCTCGTGGGTCAGCGAGTCGTGCTTGGGCCAGTACCCGAACGAGGGCCAGCCGACGGTGTCGTGGCCGGCAATCGGGTCGCCACCGGACAGGACCGTCTCGAGGACGGCTCCGCGACCACCCGCGACGTGGTCCGGGCAGTCGACGAGAGCGTGCTCGACGCCGTACGGGTGCCACGGCCGCCCGCAGCGCGCCTGCCCGCCGACGAACTCGAAGGCCATCGTGTGCAGGTGCGCGTCGAGGTAGCCGCTGGACTCCTCGTAGGAGGTCCCCTGGCCGACGACCGGGCCGGTGACGTTCGTCTGCACCTCCGGCCACGCGGCACAGCCGGAGCGGCCCTGGAAGGCGAGCCGGCTGGGCGCGCCGAGGGTCAGGGCGCCGTCCGGGCCGACGGCGACGCCGCGCTCGCCGAGCGCCAGCGTGAAGCCCTGCCGGGCGGTGCCGTCGAGCACGAAGTCGGCCGCCTCGCTCGGAGCCGCTGCGGCCACGACCGCGTCACCTGCCCGCGGTCCGGTCTCGCCGGCCAGGAAGTCGCGGGCGGTGCCGAAGAGCAGGTACCTGCCGAGGTCGGTGGCCTGCAGGTGGAACGGCTCGGCGGCAGCGGGTGACGCCGCCGTGGCGGTGAAGCCGTCTGTGGTGCGGGACACCCACCGGCCGCTGCTCCTGTCCTGCACCGCGTAGCAGCCGCCGGCCAGCGCGTACCGGTCCTCGGGAGCGGCCTGCCGCGGCGCCACCTCGTACGTCTGCACGGGGATCGACTCCGGTGCGGCAGCCGTCGCCACGGGGACGAGCCCGACACCGGAGGCGGCCAGTGCGAGGGCTGTGACGACGCGAACGGCTCGGGACACGGATCCTCCAGGGCGGAGCGGCAGGAGGCACCCCCTGCCCCGCAGTGTGACCTACGGCTCGGAGCGACGACCCCCGTTTGCGCCCATCTCGTCCACGAGCGCGGCGCGGCCGGGCGTGGGGCACCGGCGGTTGCCCCCGGACAGGCAGAATGGGCCCAGCGCGGCGGAGCACGACGGGGAGGTGGCGACGGTGGAGCAGGCGGTGGCCGAGGTCCACCTCGACGGCGCCCCCACCGGCGCGGCCCGGGCCCGCGCGCTGGCGGCGTCCTTCCTCGCCGACGCGCCCGAGGAGCTGCTCCACGACGTCCAGCTCGCGCTGACCGAGCTCGTCAGCAACGCCATGCTGCACGGCGCCCCGCCGGTCGCGGTGCGGCTGCTCCGGCAGGACGACGGGGCCGTCCGGGTGGAGGTCGAGGACGCCGGCCACCAGCTGCTGGTCATGCCGGTGCCCAGCACCGACGCGATGACCGGCCGCGGCCTGTCGCTCGTCGCCGCGCTCGCGGACAGCTGGGGGGTCGACCCCGGCATCGGCGGCGGGAAGTCGATCTGGGTGGTGCTGCGGTCCGGGCAGCAGGGCGCTCTCGCGGAGGACGCGCACCTGCCGGACATCGACCTGGCCGCGATCCTGGCCGGTTGGGCCAACGACGAGCCCGAGCCGGTCTACACGGTGCGGCTGGGCGCGGTGCCGACGGACCTGCTGCTCGCGGCCAAGCGGCACGTCGACGCGGTGGTGCGGGAGCTGACCTTCGTGCGGGCGGGTGCGGTGGGTGGCGCCTCCCTGCCCAAGGAGGTCGAGGCGCTCATCGACACCGTCACGGGCAGCTTCGCCCGGGCGCGCGCGGCCATCAAGCGGCAGGCGGCGGAGGCGGCGACCCGCGGCGACGTCGAGACCGACCTGACGCTGACCCTGCCGGCATCCTCCGCCGACGCCGGCGAGCGCTACCTGACCGCGCTGGACGAGGTGGACCGGTACGCCCGTGACGCGCGGCTCCTCACGCTCGAGACGCCGCCGCTGCACGCCCTGTTCCGGCGCTGGTACGTGCAGGCGCTGGTCGACCAGCTGCGCGCGCGCAGCCGGGGGGAGCAGCCGTCGCCGCCCCGCCCGTTCGTGCGCGTCCTGAGCGACGAGGTGACCGAGCTGGCGTCGCTGCGGGACACGGCGCACCGGCTCGAGCTGCTGCAGAGGATCAACGCCGAGCTGGCGGCGGTGACCTCGGCACAGGAGATGGCCGACGTCGTCGTCGCCACCATGACGACGTCGCTGGGCGCCTTTGCGGCCCGCGTGCTCATCGCCGAGGGCGAGGAGCTGGAGACGCTCGCCGTGGCAGGCGGGACCCGGGAGTGGGTCGAGGAGTACCGGTCGATCCCGCTGACCGCGGACCTGCCTGCCCCTGTGGTGTTCCAGACGGGGGAGCCGGTCGCGCTCAGCCCGAACTCGAGCGCCTCGGAGCGCTTCCGCGACCTGGGCAGCAGCTGGCACGACGACCGCGCCATCCACATCGTGCCGATCGTGGCCGGCACGCACCGGCTGGGCGTGCTGACCGTGACGTTCCCGCCGCTCAACGCCATGGCGGAGGACACCCAGACGTCCTTCGTCCAGGCCGTGGCCGACGTCCTGGCGCAGGCGCTGGAGCTGCACGCGCTGCGCGCGCAGTTCGAGAGCGACCGGCAGCGCTGGGACCTGGCGATCGACGCGGCCGGTGTCGGCTCCTTCGACTGGGACCTCGGGACCGGGCGGCTGGACTGGGACGAGCGCATGCAGGACCTCTTCGGCTACGCGCCCGGGGAGTTCCGCCCGCACATCGACAACGGGTTCGACCGGATCGACCCGCAGGACCGGCCCGCCCTCGACCAGGCGATCGCGGCCGCGGTCGAGACGTGCGGCGACTTCCACGCGGAGTACCGCGTGCGCCTGCCCGCCGGGGGGACGCGCTGGATCTCGGCGCGCGGACGGGTCTTCGCCGGGCCGGACGGCACCGCTGCGCGGTTGGTGGGCACCGCCCACGAGACGACCGACCTGCGCACCGCCCGGGACGAGGCCGCCCGGCTGATGGAGACGATGGCCACCGGCTTCCTCGCGCTGGACCGCGAGTGGCGCATCACCTTCGTCAACGGGGAGGGGGGTCGTGTCGCCGGCCGCCCGCCGGACGAGCTGCTCGGCCGCGACCTGTGGGAGAGCTTCCCCGGGCTCGAGGACTCCGACTTCGGTGCGGCCTACAAGCTCGCCATGGACAGCCGCCGCCCGTCGGAGCTCGAGGCGTACTACGCCCACCTGGAGGGCTGGTACGAGGTGCGCATCGAGCCCTCGGCCGAGGGCCTCTACCTGTACTTCATCGAGGTGACAGGCCGCCGGGCCGACCGCCACCGCGCGGAGGCCGCCACCGCCCGCCTCGAGCTGCTCGCCACCGTGAACGAGCAGCTCGCCGCGGCCGGGCTCGACGTGGAGGGTGCGGTGGCCCGGCTGTCCCGGATCGTCGTCCCGGCGCTGGCGGACTGCTGCCTGGTGTCGCTGAGCGACGACGCCGGCCGGTTGCGTGACGTCGGCCACTGGCACAGCAAGCCCGAGCTGCGCGACGCGCTGGACCTCTACGTCCGGGAGCGGCTGAAGGACCGCGCCGACCCCGGAGCCGTGCAGCAGGCACGCGACACCCGCGAGCCGGTGATCGTGGAGTCCGGCGTCATGGCGTGGGTCATGCCGATGCTCGGCACCGACCTGGCCCGGCAGTCCTGGGCCGAGCTCGCGCTGGAGTCGATCGTCGTGGTGCCGCTGGTCGCGCGCGGCAGCATGACCGGCGTGCTGACGCTGTGCCGCGGCGCCGACCGTCCGCCGATGTCCTTCGACGAGGTGGTCACCGCCCGCGAGGTCGCCTCTCGCGCCGCGCTCGCCCTGGACAACGCCCGGCTGTTCGCCGAGCAGCGGAGCCTGGCCGAGGGGCTGCAGCGCAGCCTCATGACGACGCCGCCGCAGCCCGGCCACACCGAGATCGCGGTGCGGTACGTCCCGGCGGCCAAGAGCGCCAGCGTGGGTGGCGACTGGTACGACGCCCTGCAGCAGCGCGACGGCGCGACCGTCCTGGTCATCGGCGACGTCATGGGGCACGACACGGTCGCGGCTGCCGCCATGGGGCAGGTGCGCGGGCTGCTGCGCGGCATCGCCTGGCACAGCGGTGACGCTCCTGCCCAGGTCCTGGCGGGGCTGGACGCCGCCATGCGCGGGCTGCAGATCGACACCACGGCGACGGCCGTGGTCGCGCGGCTGGAGCAGTCGGAGGCCGAGCGGGCCGACGGGCTGACCCGGCTGCGCTGGTCGAACGCCGGTCACCCACCGCCGCTGGCCGTCACCCCCGGTGGCGTCGTGGAGGTGCTGCACGGCGACACCGTCGACCTGCTGCTGGGCATCGACCCCAGCAGCCCCCGGACGGAGAACGTCACGACCCTGCCGTGGGAGTCCACCGTCCTGCTCTACAGCGACGGGCTCATCGAGCGGCGCGGGCAGGACCTGGACGAGGGCCTGCGCCTGCTCTGCGCGCACGTGGCGGAGCTGTCCTCCCTCCCGCTGGCCGAGCTGTGCGACGAGCTCCTGCGCCGGATGCTGCCTGTCGACGCGGACGACGACGCGGCGCTCGTCGCTGTGCGCCTGCACCCGCAGGACCAGCCCCGCCCGGCGGCGGCCGTCCGCTAGCAGGAGCCGCCGGCGGTGTCGCCGCGGCGGCCTCCGGGCACAGGGAACGTGACCGCCCAGCCGCTCAGCCCCGGAGGAACCGTGTCCGCTCTCGCTCTCGACCTGGAGACGCCGGTCCGCGCCGGGCTCACCAGCTTCGCCACCTTCATCCCGCGGCTGCTCGGCTTCCTGGTCATCCTGGTGGTCGGGTACGTCATCGCCAAGGCGATCGCCAAGGTGGTCGACACGCTGCTGGAGAAGGCCGGCTTCGACCGTGCCGTGGAGCGCGGCGGCATTCAGAAGGCGCTGTCCAAGAGCAGCTTCGACGCCAG
>JAOPWK010000248.1 GCA_025965735.1 Frankiales bacterium | reverse complement strand
CAGCGCGCCTTCCTGCGCAACCTGTCCCGCGGCGAGGCCTACGCCACGGAGGCCCCGACGCTGTGGGACGTCGACTACAAGACCGCCGTCGCGCAGGCCGAGCTCGAGGACCGCGAGCAGCCCGGCGCCTACCACCGCCTCGGGTTCACGAAGCCTGACGGCGACAAGGTCTTCATCGAGACCACCCGCCCCGAGCTGCTGCCGGCCTGCGTGGCCCTGGTCGCCCACCCCGACGACGCGCGCTACCAGCCGCTGTTCGGCACCACCGTGACGACGCCGCTGTTCGGCGTCGAGGTGCCGGTGCTGGCGCACAAGCTCGCCCAGCCGGACAAGGGCTCCGGCATCGCGATGATCTGCACCTTCGGCGACACCACCGACGTGACCTGGTGGCGCGAGCTCGACCTGCCGGTGCGCAGCATCGTGGCCCGCGACGGGCGCCTGGTGCCGACCGCCCCCGAGGGCGTGGCGCCGGAGCCGTACGCCGAGCTGGCCGGCAAGACGGTGAAGCAGGCGCAGGCCCGGATCGTCGAGATGCTCGCCGAGTCGGGCGATCTGGTGGGCGAGCCGAAGGCGATCACGCACCCGGTGAAGTTCTACGAGAAGGGCGACCGTCCGCTCGAGATCGTGACCAGCCGGCAGTGGTACCTGCGCAACGGCGGCCGCGACGGCGCCCTGCGCAAGGAGCTGCTGCAGCGGGGCGAGGAGCTCAGCTGGCACCCGGGCTTCATGCAGAGCCGGTACGAGAACTGGGTGGGCGGGCTCAACGGCGACTGGCTGATCAGCCGGCAGCGCTTCTTCGGCGTGCCGTTCCCGCTCTGGTACCCCCTCGACGCGGCCGGCGAGCCGGTCTACGACCAGCCGCTGCTGCCGGACGAGGCCGACCTGCCGATCGACCCGACGTCGCAGGTGCCGGCGGGCTACACCGCCGACCAGCGCGACCAGCCAGGCGGCTTCACCGCCGACCCGGACGTCATGGACACCTGGGCCACGTCCTCGCTGAGCCCGCAGATCGCCGGCGGCTGGGAGGACGACCCGGACCTGTTCTCGCGGGTCTTCCCGTTCGACCTGCGCCCGCAGGGCCACGACATCATCCGCACCTGGCTGTTCGCCACCGTGGTGCGCGCTCACCACGAGCACGACTCGCTGCCGTGGACCGGCGCCGCGCTGTCCGGGTGGATCCTCGACCCGGACCGCAAGAAGATGAGCAAGTCCGTGGGCAACGTGGTGACGCCGATGGGCCTGCTCGAGCAGCACGGCACCGACGCCGTCCGCTACTGGGCGGCCAACGGCCGCCTCGGCACGGACACGGCGTTCGACGAGGGCCAGATGAAGGTCGGCCGGCGCCTCGCCGTGAAGCTGCTGAACGCGTCCAAGTTCGCGCTCGGCTTCCCCGAGGCCTCCGACGGCGCGGTGACCGAGGCGGTGGACCGCGCGCTGCTCGCGCGGCTGGCCGACACCGTGGAGGAGGCGACCAGGGCGTTCGAGGCGTACGACTACACCCGGGCGCTGGAGCGCACGGAGGACTTCTTCTGGTCCTTCTGCGACGACTACATCGAGCTGGTGAAGGGCCGGGCGTACGGCTCCGGCCCGGAGGCCGACAGCGCCAACCGGGCGCTGCGCCTGGCGCTCGACGTGCTGCTGCGGCTCTTCGCGCCGGTGCTGCCCTTCGCGACCGAGGAGGTGTGGTCGTGGTGGAAGTCCGGTTCGGTGCACACGCAGGCGTGGCCGTCCGCGGCGCCGCTGCGCGCAGCCGCGGGGGAGCGCGATGCCCTCGACCCGCTGGACCTGGCCGGCACGGTGCTCGAGCGCGTGCGCGGTGAGAAGAGCCGCGCCAAGACGTCGATGAAGACGCCGGTGCTGGTGCTGCACGCGACCGGCACGCCGGCCGAGCTCGACGTGGTGGCCGGCCTGGAGCAGGACCTGCGCAACGCCTGCCTCATCGAGCAGCTCACGACGGAGGAGACGTCGGAGCCGTTCCAGGTCGTGCGGATCGAGCTCGGCGAAGCGCCGCCCAAGGTTGCCAGGTGAGTGCAGCCGTCGACGGGTGCCCCGCGACGCAGGAGCGGGCGTGCCCGTCGGCTGCGGCGCGAGCAGAGATGTCGCGGTCGTGACGCTCCAGCGGGTGCTGTCCGAGCTGGCCACGCGGTACCCCGCGGAGGACAAGATGGTCCCGGACCTCGAGCGGATCCGGCTGCTGTGCGACCTGCTCGGCTCGCCGAACAAGGCGTACCCGGCGATCCACCTCACCGGCACCAACGGCAAGAGCAGCACCGCGCGCATGGTGGACGCGCTGCTGCAGGGCTTCGGCCTGCGCCCCGGCCGCTACACCTCGCCGCACCTGGACAGCGTCACCGAGCGCATCACGATCGACGGCCAGCCGATCAGCGAGGAGCGCTTCACCGAGGTGTGGGACGAGCTCGCGCCGTTCGTCGAGCTCGTCGACTCCCGGATGCCCGAGCGGATGACGTTCTTCGAGGTGCTGACCGCGATGGCGTTCGCCGCCTTCGCCGACGCGCCCGTCGACGTGGCCGTGCTCGAGGTCGGCCTCGGCGGGGCGTGGGACGCGACCAACGTGGTGGAGGCGGCCACGGCCGTCGTGCTGCCGGTGGGCCTGGACCACGTGCCGCTGCTCGGCACGACGCTCGCCGAGATCGCCACGGAGAAGGCCGGGATCATCCACTCGGGCGCGACCGTGCTGCTCGCCCAGCAGGACCCGGAGGCGGCCGAGGTGCTGCTCCGCCGCTGCGTCGAGGTCGGCGCGACGGTCGCGCGCGAGGGGCTCGAGTTCGGCGTCGTCTCGCGGCAGACGGCCGTCGGCGGGCAGCTGCTGTCGCTGCAGGGGCTGTCCGGCCGGTACGACGACATCTACCTGCCGCTGCACGGCGCGCACCAGGCCGCCAACGCGGCGGCCGCCCTGGCCGCGGTGGAGGCGTTCCTCGGCGGCGGCGACAAGGGGATGCTGGACGCCGACCTCGTCCGCGAGGGCTTCGCCCGCACCGCCTCACCGGGCCGGCTCGAGGTCGTGCGGACGTCGCCGACGGTCCTGCTCGACGCGGCGCACAACGCGCACGGCATGCAGGCCACGGTCGCCGCGCTCTCCGACGCCTTCGCCTTCACGCACCTCGTCGCTGTGGTCGCGGTGCTCGGTGACAAGGACGCGCTGGCGATGCTCGAGGTCCTGGAGCCGGCCGTGGCGCAGCTCGTCGTCACGCAGAACGGCTCGCCGCGGGCAATGCCCGTCGACGACCTGGCCGACCTGGCGCGGGACGTCTTCGGCGAGGATCGCGTGCAGATCGAGGACGCGCTGGACGACGCGCTGTCGACCGCGGTCGGCTTGGCCGACGCGGAGGCGGAGTACGGCGGCGCGGGCGTGCTCGTCACCGGCTCGGTGGTCACGGTCGGCGAGGCCCGCACCCTGCTGCACCGCGGCTGACGCTCACCAGGCTGATCTTCCGCATGTGGTCGACGACACGCCGTACGAGCCGACCATCCGGTGACGCTCGGCGGGGTCCGGGCGTGGGGTCCGCGGGCTGAGCGGCCGCGCCGGGGCCGCCGGTAGCCTCGGCGGCACACCCCGACCGCCCTTCCGCTAGGAGATCCCTGTGCAGCGCACCCTCGTCCTCGTCAAGCCCGACGGCGTCCG
>JAOPWK010000223.1 GCA_025965735.1 Frankiales bacterium | reverse complement strand
GCGTCCGCAGCACGCGCCGGCCGCGGCTGCGCGGCAGGACGCTCCGGGCCGCCGGGGTCGGCAGGTGCCGGCTGCGGGGGGCGACCCGGTTGGGGGCGGACGCGGACACGAGGGCCTACCGGTCGATCAGGTGGGTGAGGAGGAACTCGCTGGTGCGGCGCGACGCGTCGAGCTTGCCCCAGCCGTGGCCCTTGCCGGTGACGATCTGCGCCTGGACGTCGCCGCCGCGGCAGCCCTCCCAGCGGCGCACCTCCGTGCCCTCCACCTGCGAGGTCTTGGGGTCGTTGTCGCAGCCGGCGCTGCGGGTGAGGATGCCCAGCGTGCTGACGACCGGGCGCGGGGCCAGCCCGAGCGCCTTGATGAACTTGGGACGGTCGAAGCCGATGGTGCCGTCGGCCTTGCCGTGCAGGGCGAGCACGTCCGGGGTGGTGATGGAGTCGTCGCACGGGCTCTCGAGCGAGCCGCTCACGACGACCGCAGCGGCCAGCGTGCCGGGTCGGTCGCAGACGTAGCGGTAGGTGAGCATGCCGCCGCTGGAGTAGCCGACCAGCGCGGTGCGGTCCGGGTCGACGGGCGCCCGCTTGGCGACGTCCTCGAGGACGGCCTCGAGGAAGCGGACGTCGTCCACGCCGTTCGCCTGGGGCGTGCCGCAGCACGCACCGGCGTCCCACGACTGGTCCAGCCCCGCGGGGTAGGCGAGCGTGGCGCCCTGCTGGCGCAGCCCGGCGAGCGCCGTCTCCGCGGCCACGCCTGAGGGCGTTCCGCCTTCCTGGTGCAGCACGACGACCAGCGCTGACCGCTCCTCCTCGCCCAGCACCTGCGCAGGCTGCAGCAGGTAGCTGCGGTCGATGCCGTCCACCTCCAGCCTCACGTCCCGCACCTCGGTGGAGTACGTCCCGGCCTCCGGCTCGGCCGCGCTGGAGCTGCCGCAGGCGGTGGCCAGGAGCGCGAGCCCCGCCAGGACGGCGGGCAGCACGGTGCGCTGGGTGCGAGGCGCGGTCGAGCGGTGGGACACGGGGATGGAGCTCCTGCTCAGGTCGGGCTGCGGCGACCTCGATGGTCGCACGCTGGTCATGCCCACGACGGCGACCGGAACGACCTCCGTCTTCAGCCCAACGAGCGGAGCGCCCCGTGCGTGACGCCCCAGGAAGCCGTCGCCCGCTCGTCGTCGACGACCCGCTGCAGGTCGACCTGAGACGGGTCCGGCAGCAGCACCAGGGCCGCCCCGGCGCGCAGCACGCCGAGCAGCGCGCCGGCCGCCTCCGGCAGGTCGCCCGTGAGCAGCACCCGGTCGGCCGGGCCCAGCCCCAGGTCTCGCGGCGGTACCGGCGCACCGTCCACCAGCACCGTCGGCGCCGACGGACGCGGCCCGCTCCAGCCGTCGCCGTACGACGGGACCTCCCGGGCGTAGTCGCTGACCATCGCCGGCAGCGCTCCGCAGGGCGCGCCCAGCGGGTGGCCGGACAGGGCCAGCACGTCGTCGGCGCCTGCGTCGAGCGCTGCCTGCGCGTGCTCGGGGCTGGTGAGCACCGCGTCGCAGCCGGCCAGGTCGGTGGGCCTGCGCGCCAGCACGACCTCCGCTCCGGCGGCCACGCCCGCGAGCAGCAGCGCGACGGTCTGCCAGTGCAGGGGGAGCAGCAGGCCGACCCGCTGAGGACCGCCGAGCCCATCGACGAGCAGGTTCGCGGACTTGGCCACCCAGTTCGCGGTCGTCGCTCCGGAGAGCTCCACCCGCGCCGGTCCGTCGTACAGCGTCAGCAGCGGCTGGGCCGGGTCCCGCTCACCGGCCAGCCCGCCGGTCCAGGCGGTCAGGCCTGTCATGCCGCGCAGGGGTCCTGCGCCGCGGTCTGCACCGACGGGGAGGCGCCGGTGCTCGGGTCCTGCGGCTGCGGCCGCCCGGAGACGGTGACCTCCTTGGCGCCCGCGTACGAGGAGCCGACGACGACCTCGACCGCCTTGCCCTCCAGGGACGGGTCCAGCCGGGTGGAGGAGCCGGGGAGGGCCGCGGCCACGGTCCGGGCGGAGTCGGCACGGTCCGCGCCGTGCAGCACGACGGTCTCGGCCATGGCCCCCTCGCGGTTGCCGGGGGTGCCGACCACGAGGAAGCCGACCTCCTCGAGGTCGCTGGCGGCCTGGCGGCCGAGCCCCTGGACGCCCGCGCCGTTGTAGACGCGCACGCGGATGCTCTGCGGCGCCACGATGAGCGGCTCGCTCGGCGGGGGGTCCGCCTTGTCCTCCGGCGTACCGGGCGGGACGTCCCGGCGGATCGCGTCGAACAGCTGCTGCCCCTGGTCCTCGTCGAGCAGGACGACCGACTGGCGCTGCCGGGTCCCGGCGGGGTCGGCCACCGGCACGGTCGTGAAGACCACGCCGCCGGCGTCGAAGGACTGGAAGCGCAGCGCGAGGTCCTTGAGCTCGGAGATGCCGAGGCTGCGGTCGACGTCGAGCGAGGCGGCCGTCGCCCGGATCACCCCGTCGAGCTTCACCGGGTTGAGCAGCGTCCCGGCCGACAGCACCTTGCGCACGATGGCGCCGATGAACTGCTGCTGGCGCTTGATGCGGTCGATGTCGCCGTTCGGCAGGCCCTTGCGCTGGCGCACGAAGGCCAGCGCCTGGTCGCCCTTGATGACCGAGCGGCCGGCCGGCAGGTCGATGCCGGAGTCCTTCTCCTTGGCCGCAGCCGGCAGGCACACCTCCACGCCGTCCAGCTCGTTGACGATGCTCTGGAAGCCGTCGAAGTCGATCTGCATGTAGTGGTCGACGTGCAGGCCGGTCAGGCCCTCGATCGTGTCGATGAGCAGCGGTGGCCCGCCGTCGGACAGCGCGGTGTTGAGCTTGGCCTCGCGCGCCTCGACGACCTCGCCCGAGTCCAGGTTGGTGTGCTCCGGGATCTGCACCCAGGAGTCGCGCGGGAAGCTGACCAGCTGCGCCTTGTCGCTGTCGCCGTAGAGGTGCGCCAGGATCACCGTGTCCGAGCGCTGGCCGGTGACGAAGTCGTCGCCCGTGCCCTGCGGGCCCTCGCCGGCCTCCAGGTCGCCGCGGCTGTCCGAGCCGACGATGAGGATGTTCTTCGCGTCGCGCGGCAGGCCCTCGGGGCGGCCGCCGCCCAGGTCCAGGCCGGGGATGCGGTTGATCTTGCCGTCGTAGAAGTTCAGCAGGGCGTACCCGGCACCCGCGGTCGCCAGGATCGCCACCGAGGTGAGGACGGCGATCCAGGACAGCACGCGGGCAGCCCGGCGGCGCGGCGGGGCCGTCTTCGGCAGCGTCGTGCGGGACACGGCCGGCGCCGTGGGACCGCCCGGGATGCGGCCGC
>JAOPWK010000176.1 GCA_025965735.1 Frankiales bacterium | reverse complement strand
CACGCCCGGCTCCGCTGGACCGCAGCCGCCGCACGCGCAACGCCGCGACGAGCCTGCGCACCGACCGACCGGCTCCGGCCCGCGCTCCCCGCGCCGCCGTTCCGGCGGTCGCCACCTCCATCTCGCTGCCCGCCGTCACGACCTCGCAGGTGGTGCTCGCGGTCGCGAGCTGACCGCCCTCGACCGTTGCCGGTGCAGGCGTTCATCGAGATGTGCAGCCAGGTCGGGTTGATGGCCTTGAGGGTGCCGGTCGCCTTCATGCGGCGGTCCACGACGACGGCGATGTCGTGCGAGTCGCTCTGGTTGCCGGGCTAGGCCGGGTCGGCCTGGAAGGTGCCGCTGTACCGCCTCTCGCCGGCCTCGTCGTCGGGGTGGAGGGTGACGAGCACGCGCTCCTCGTCCGTCGCTCAGTGCGCCGCCGTCAGGAACACGGCCGGCCAGATGAGGGTCCCGGAGCAGTACAGCCAGGTGCCATCGGCGTACTGCGTCGGTGACACCAGCCCGCCCGCAGCCGGATGCTGGTGGCCGTCGAACGCGCCGTTGGTGATGCCGCGGCGGGCGCGGCGCTGAGTGCGACCACGCAGGCCGTGCCGACGGGGAGCACAGCGGACGAGAGCAGACGGCGCACGGGGTCCTCGTGAAGCGGCGGGCCGCGAACGCAGCACCGGAGCGGCCGAGGGCGGACCCTCCTGCGCCGGCGGGCCGCTGCTGCTCGCGTTCCACGACAGGGACCGCGGCTGCCGCTACCGGAGCGTGTGGCTCGCCCAGCTGCGGTTCTCCTGCGGCACCGGCAGGAGCAGGAGGGCGTGCGCGGCCGCCTGCCGGGCTCGTCGCGACGCGACACGCCGGCCACGACGACGAGCGGGCACGAGCACACGCGGCAGGTGCATCCGCTCAGCCCGGGTTCATGTCGACGAAGCGGCTGTAGTGCCCCTGGAACGCGACCGTGATCGTGGCGGTCGGTCCGTTGCGGTGCTTGGCGACGATGAAGTCGGCCTCACCGGCGCGCGGGCTCTCCTTCTCGTAGGCGTCCTCGCGGTGCAGCAGGATCACCATGTCCGCGTCCTGCTCGATCGAGTTGTGGACCGCGACGCCGTCGGCGATGAAGTTGTGCGTCCCGAGGACGGTGGCGTCGTAGACCTCCTCCTCGCCCAACGGCTCGATGGCGACGACCTCGTCCCACAGGACGTCGTTCGTGGCCATCAGCTCGAGGTCCTTGTCGTCGAGCACCGCGGCCACACGGCCCAAGCGCTCGCGGCTGGGCGCCTGCTTCCACATGGTGCTGCCGCAGTAGCTCGTGCCGAGCGCGCCGGCGAACTCCCGCTGCGTCTTGCCCTTGTCGACCAGCAGCCCGCGCACCTGCTGCCAGACCTCGCGCGGGACGGTGTCGACGTTGGCGTTGCTCTTCACGTCCGCGAGCGCGTCGCGCAGCTCCAGCACGGCGATGCCGCGCGCCCCGTGCATGCCGATCTCGTTCAGGAAGCGGCGCTGGTCGTCCGCGCCGGAGATGTCGAGGGTCCACTGCTGGCGGTGCTCGCCCGACGCCGTCGCCCGGAGCCGGGTCGAGATGCCGAAGCGCAGCAGCAGCCGGCTGACGTCGTCGCACAGCTGTCGGCTGGTGGAGGCGTAGTGGACCCGACCGGCGCGGCCGTTCTTGTTGACGGTGACCGATCCGTCGGTCGCCCAGAGGTGGCGCAGGAACAGGCGGATCTGCGACTTGGGCAGGTGCGCCACCTGCGACGGGACGAACTTCTCGTGCGACCTGAGCCCGAACAGGCCGAGGCCGTCCAGCCACTCGGCGATCGGGTTGCGCCGGCCGTGCGTCAGGGGGAACGGCGCGGGCAGACGCAGCGAGGTGCAGCGCGCGGCCGGGTGCTCGTCCCGTACCGCCGTGATGCCGAAGGCCTGCGCCGCCTCGGTCACCGCCGCCAGGTTGGCCTGGTCGATGCTTGCGTACCGGATCGGCTGCCGCTTCACGAAGGAGCCGTCACCCAGCAGGTGCGCCAGCAGGACGACGTGCCCCTCGGGCCAGGCCTGTTCGCGCTCGGGCGCCGGAACGTGCCGCGGCACAGCCAGTCGCGAACCGATGGACAGCTCACCCAGCGGACGCCAGCCGTCGTAGGTCAGGAAGGGGTGGTTGGCCGTCGCGGTGACCTGCTTGCCGGAGGCGAGCCGGAGCTGGAAGACCTGCCGGCGGCCGGTGGAGAACACGTGCGTGAGGTGGCGACGCACGTAGCGCAGGGAGTCGTCCAGGCTCCAGACCGGGACGTCGCGCGCGCCCGAGGTGAACAGCTCACCGAGCGTCACCTCGGTCCCGGTGTCGGCTCGGACGATGCGGGTGGACGCAGGGAGGCAGCCGGACTCGCGCAGGTCCGCGATCTGCGGCTTCTTGTCGGTGCGCTGCTCGGCGCCACGGTTGAGCTGGCTCATCGCGATCACCGGGATCTCGAGCTCCTTGGCCAGCAGCTTCAGCGAGCGCGACAGCTCGGAGACCTCCTGCTGGCGGCTCTCGGCCTTCTTGTTGCCGCTCATCAGCTGGAGGTAGTCGATGACGACGAGCTGCAGGTCGTTGCGCTGGCGCAGCCGCCGCGCCTTGGCGCGGATCTCCATCATCGTGAGGTTGGGCGAGTCGTCGATGTAGAGCGGCGCCTCGGCCACCTCGCCCATGCGGCGGGCCAGGCGGGACCAGTCGTCGTCGGTCATCGTGCCGGAGCGCATGTGGTGCAGCGGGACGCGCGCCTCGGCCGACAGCAGGCGCATGGTGATCTCGGTCTTGCTCATCTCGAGCGAGAAGATCGCCGACGGCAGACCGTTCTTCACGGAGGCTGCACGGGCGATGTCGAGGCCGAGCGTCGAGTTGTGGGTGGGCACCATCGAGCGGGTGGCGAGGTACAGGTGGTCGGCGTTGTCCACCTCCACGCAGCGCACCGGCACGGACGCCACCGGCGTCACCGCGGTGATCCAGCGGAGCCCGGCGCGCGAGGGGGTGGCGCGGGACCTGTCCTTGTGCACCAGGTGCTTGCGCTCGAGGCGGAACGTCCGGTCGTCGGTCGTCCAGTTCAGGGTGAAGCAGGTGGAGGAGGCCTCGCTGCGTCCGCGCACCCGCTTGCGCGTCATGGTGCAGCGGTAGCCCAGGCTCAGCACCAGCTCCTGCACGTCGTGCGCGAGCCGCTCGTTGGTCACCGCGAACTGCAGGTTGCCGGTCGGCGTGACGGTGCCGTCGGCGTCCATGAGACCGGCGAGCAGCGCACGCCGCTGCTCCTCGGAGGCCCGCAGGTAGCTGGCCGGCACGTGCTTGTCGTGCCGGACGCCGAGCCCGCGCAGCAGTGCCTGGACGGTCCCGTGCTCGGCACGGCAGGCGGCGCAGCGCGTGCATCCCGCGGAGGGCCCGCCGCAGTCGGGGCAGCTGGCCGCCGCGCCGTGTCCCTTGGCCCGTCCGCCGCACGCGCGGCCGCAGGTCACCACCTGCGACGTGCGCGGGAGGAAGCCCTCGCCGCAGACGACGCACGCTCGCTCGGCGACGACGTCCGTCACCGGCAGCTGCAGTCCGTAGAGCAGCTCGCCCGACTGCGGGGTGACCACCAACCCCTCCGCCTCGAGGTGCATGACGATCTCGGGGTCTGCGGTCGTGAAGCGCGCACCGGCGGAGTGCCCGTCTCCAAGCCAGACGCCCAGCGCGTACGGGGCCAGCGGGAGCTCGGCCTCCGGCAGCTGCAGCGGCGCCGTCGTGGTGACCGAGTGGTTCGCGCGGGCATCGGCCGTGGCGCACCGGACGGTGGCCGCGAGCTCGGCCGTGGTGCGGACGGCCGGACGTCCGTCCTTGCCGCGGCGGGAGGCGCGGGTGTGCGTCAGCCACTGGTGCTCGGCGTCGGCCACGACGCGGGTGCCGTCGGAGAAGGCGACCTCGAAGCAGGGCCGGTCGGTCATGACGTCGGTGGCCGCGACGACGCGGGTCGGGCGGCCGCCGGCGTCGAGCAGCAGGTCACCGACGCGGACCTCCCCCATCGTGGTCCAGCCGGTGGGCGTGGGCAGGGGCGTGTCGAGGGCGAGCGCCTTGCCGAGGCCGGGGCGACCGGCGATGACGATGAGCTGGCCGGGGTGCAGGCCGTTCGTCAGCCCGTCCAGGTCGGCGAAGCCGGTCGGCACGCCGGACATCGAGCCGCCGCGCGAGCCGATGGCCTCGAGCTCGTCCATCGTCGGCTGCATCAGCTCCTCGAGGAGCGTGTAGTCCTCGCTGCTGCGTCGCTCGGTGACGTCGTAGATGGACTGTTGCGCGCGGTCGACCACGTCGTCGACACCGCCGGCGCCGGCGGCGCCGTAGCCGAGCTGCACGATGCGCGTGCCGGCCTCGACCAGCCGGCGCAGGATCGCCTGCTCGGCCACGATGCGGGCGTAGAAGCCCGCGTTGGCGGCGGTCGGCACGCTCGACAGCAGCGTGTGCAGGTACGGCGCCCCGCCGACGCGGCCGATCTCGCCCAGCCGCGTCAGCTCGGCCGACACGGTGATCGGGTCGGCGGGCTCGCCCTTGCCGTACAGCTCGACGATGACGTCGAAGATCGTCTGGTGGGCCGGGCGGTAGAAGTCGGTGGCCCGCACGACCTCGACGACGTCGGCGATGGCGTCCTTGCTCAGCAGCATGCCGCCCAGCACCGACTGCTCGGCGGCGACGTCCTGCGGCGGGGTGCGCTCGAACTCCGGGGCCGCGCGCCCGCCGGACTGCGAGGGCAGCTCCACGACCCGCTCCGACACCGGTCCTCCGCCTCCTGGTCCACCGGCGCATCCCGCCGTCGCAGGCAGTTCTACCGGCGACGTCCGACGAGAACGGGGCGGTACGGCGTGTTGCTCTCGCCGCCCTGTGGACGCGGCTGGGGAGCAGGTGTGGGCGCCGCGGCCTGTCGCTGTGGACAGCTGGGGACGGGGCTGTGGACAGGCGCCGGCGACGGCGCACAGGCGCACTCGCGACCTGCCCACACCTGTGTGCACGGCCTGTGGACAGAGAAAGTCCGCACCGAACGGGTGCGGCTCCCGGGCATGCCGAGACGAACCGGACGACAGGCCGCCGGGATCAGCTCGACGGCCGCCGGCGGGAGCGCAGCACGGCCACCACGTAGGCCACCGCCGAAGCGGCGAACAGCACCAGCGTGATGGCCACCCAGCGGCCGAGGAAGGGGTCCTGCGACAGCCCGGCCTTGCTGCGGAACACCTGCTCCGAGCGCTGCAGGATCACCGGCAGCCAGACGGCGAGCAGCAGCAGCGAGACGAGCCCGGGGATGCGGACGTAGTTCAGCGCCGGGACGCGCAGGCGCTGCCGCTCACCCGCCCGCCGCCCCAGCAGCCGGCGCAGCAGCCGGTCGGCCAGGGCGAGCGCCGGGCCGACCACCAGGTCCCACACCAGCGCCGCCCCGACGAACCAGAGCGCGATGCGCAGCAGCACCGGCAGGTCCTCGAGCAGCCGGCTGACGGCGTAGGCGGTGAGCGCGAAGCAGGCGAGCAGCGCGACGAGGTGCCAAGGCGAGGCGCCGTACAGCCGGCGGAACGGGCCGCCGGTGACGCGGGTGTCGTCGGCGGAGGTGCGGCTCATGCCTGGCCCCCGAACGTCAGGGCCTTGACCCACTTGGTGTTCCGGACACCGGGCGCTGCCGGGATGATCATCCTGGCGGGGAATCCGTGGTCCAGCGACAGGTCGACGCCCTCGACCTTGAGCGCCAGCAGCGTCTTGCCGGCACGGATCTGCTTGCCGGTCAGCGACATGGTGGAGAACGCGCCGCCGCGTTGCAGCGACTCCACGAACACCGAGTCGGACCCCGCGCCGCCGACCAGCCCGGCCAGGTCGCGCAGCCGCACGCCGGTCCAGGCGCGCGAGGTGGACCAGCCCTCGACGCACGCGATGGGCAGCTCCTCGGTGCGCATCGGCATCGTCAGCAGGTCCTCACGCCGTAGCGAGACCTGCTGGCCGGAAGGTCCGACGAGCAGCAGCCGCCAGGAGGCGCCCGTCTCCGTCGGGTCGACGCCGATCTGGCCGAACGTCGTGTTGACCTGGAAGTCGTTCGGGCCGTCGCCGACGTGCTGCCCGCGCGGCGACAGCAGCGCGGTCGGCCGCAGCGGGTCGATCGACTGCCCGACCGACAGGCCGAGCAGGGCCAGCGACCCGCCGCCCACCACGCCGAGCGCGCCGCGGCGAGAGATGCTGGCAGGCAGGGGATCCGGTGAGACGAGGTGGTCCGGGTCGCGCGGCTCGGGGACGGTGGCGGCCCTGTCGACGGACCAGTACGACGTGCCGCGCAGCGAGCGCAGCATGACCGGCAGCTTCAGCGCGACGTGGGCGGCGAAGGCGGCGATGAACACCCACGCGGCGTAGAAGTGCCCGGTGTAGAAGGAGAAGCCCCAGGCGTAGTCGTACTGGACGTTCATCGTTCCGGTGACGATCAGGAACAGGATGCTGCCGACGATGAGCAGGATCGACAGCCGTTCCAGCGCCTGAGCGGGCGACGTCACCGGCGGCCACTCGAACAGCTTCGGCGCGACCGACCACAGCTTCGCCAGCACGACCGGGATCAGCGCGATCCCGAGCAGCACGTGGACGCCCTGGTTCACGCGGTAGAGCCAGCTGGGCGAGGTGAACCAGTCGAACCACACGTAGCGCGCCAGCAGGCCGGCCTGCGGCGTCTGGTCGTTGCTGCCGCCGAGCCGCGGGTCGTACGCGGCGTAGGACAGCAGTCCGGTGACGATGAGCACCAGCAGTCCGACGAGCAGCACCAGCGCGAGCACCGAGGTCAGCCATGGTCCGCGGATCGGGCTGCGCCAGGAGCGCTCGTCGAAGGGGCCACCGGGCCCGCGCTCCAGGAGTCCCTTCAACCCGCGGGGGCGGGGCTCGTGCGTGGTCGCGGTCATGGGGCGCAGTGTCCGTCCTGGCAGCGGGTGTCGACAGCGTTCGTCGTCGGCGGCGCGAAGGTTTGGACCACCCGTGTGGCGGGCGTCACGACGGCCGGTACCGAACCGCTCGCGGACCGAGCGCGAAAGCAGGGGCAGTGACACCCCCCGCCGCATCCCAAGGAGCCCTGAACATGCTCAGCCTCAAGAAGAAGTCCGCAGTCCTCGCCCTCTCCGCCGGTCTGGTCCTGGGCCTCGCGGCCTGTGGCAGCAACGACACCGAGTCCGTCGGCACCGGTGGCGGCAGCGAGTCCACCGAGACCACCTCCGAGCCCACCCCGGCCGCACAGATCGACACGCTGTCCGGCAAGCAGACCGCCGTGACCCTCGACGAGGGCTTCCTCGCCGGCCTCACCGCGCTGAAGCTCACCCCCGCCACCCTCGGCGGCGCCACGCTCGAGGGCGCGAAGATCGCGTTCCCGATCACCGGCGGCAACGTGACGTACTTCGACCCGGCCTCCGGCGTCGACCCGTACGTCCAGGGCCTCATCAACCACGACGGCTCCGGCCTGCAGCTCACCGGCGCCAACGGCAAGGTCGTCAAGCTCGAGAACTTCGTCGTCGACCCGGCCAAGAGCGTCCTCAACGGCAAGGTCACCGTCGACGGTGCCGTCTTCGCCGAGAGCGCTGACCTGTTCTTCCTGGACGGCAGCACCCTGAAGCCGCTGGCCGTCAACGAGGCCGACGGCACCGCCGTGCTCGAGGGCACCACGGTCAGCCTCACCAAGACTGCTGCCGACGCGCTGAACATGGTGTTCGAGACCGACGCCCTGGCCGAGTTCTTCAAGGTCGGCATCGCCGAGATCACCGTGGCGCTCCCCGCCAGCTAGTCCCCACCTGCACCACCCCGAAGGGCCGGCAGCACGCGCTGCCGGCCCTTCGGCATGCGTGCGTACGCGGTCAGCAGCAGCGCGAGCAGGGCCAATCCGAACGCCAGGCTGCCGGTCCGCGCGGCACCGGGTGACGGCCCGTCGGGCACGACGGCGAAGAAGGCCGGGTACGCCGCGGCCGGCACGGCCAGCCACACCGGCGCGCGGGCCAGCACGGCGAGGGCGGCCAGCGGCAGGCCGTACCAGGGCTGGACCGGCGTGGCGAGCAGCAGCGCTGCACCGAACAGCAGCAGCGCCGCCGAGGCGACGTCCTCCGGATCGCGCCGCACCCGGCGCAGCACCCGGCCGAGCACTCCCAGGCCGAGCAGTCCGGCCACGACGGTCGCGGGCACCCCCGTCAGCCCGAGCGGGCGCAGCAGCAGGTAGCGGTCGCCCGAGCCGTAGTCCTCCTCCTGCAGGTAGCCCGGCAGGTAGCCGAGCACGTCCCAGCCGACGGCCAGGACGTGCGGGACGTACGACACGACGCACACCGCGACGAACGCGGTCACGACGCGGACCGGGCGGCGGCCGAGCAGCACGGGCAGCAGCAGCGCCGGGTAGAGCTTGACCATCGTGGCGGCCCCGAGCGCGACGCCCGACCAGGCCGGCCGGCGGGCGGCGAGCCCGACCGCGGCGACGACCAGCAGCGTGGCGAGGCCGTCGACGTGGCCGTTCTGCACCGCCTCCAGCACCGCCACCGGGCTCCAGGCGTAGACGGCGACCCAGCGGGGGTCGCGGCCGGCCCGCAGCAGCAGCCGCCACAGCAGCACCATCGTGGCCACGTCGGCCAGCAGGGCGAACAGCTGCCAGCCGAGGTCCTCCAGCTGCGAGGCCCCGACGGAGTGACCGAGCACGAACCACCCCTGCGCCACCGGCGGGTAGATCGTGCGCACCGTCTCGCGGTTGATGAGCGTGCAGCCGGGCGGCCGGTCGCGCCGCTCGCACTCGGCGGCCTCCGGGAACAGCCACGCGTCGCGCAGGCCGGCCAGCTCGGGAGACGTGGGCGGGTAGCGGTACGGATCGATGCCCGCGGCCTGCACCCGGCCGTCCCACGCGTACCGGTAGAGGTCGTCCGACAGCGGCACCACCGCCGTGATCGCCGCGAGCCGCAGGGCGATCGCGCCGAGCACCACCACCAGCAGGACCTGCCGGGCAGTGCTGCGGCGCAGGCAGGTGATGGAGACGGCCCAGGCCAGCCACCACAGCAGGATCTCGACGAGCAGCCGGTCGTGGTTGCCCAGGATGCTGTTCTCCTGGGTGGTCCGCCACGCCAGGAAGGTTCCGACGGCCGTCGCGCCGACCGCGCCGCGCAGCCAGCGGTCCCCGGTCACCTGGCCGAGCCTGCCCCATCGGGGGTGATCACGCGCTCACGCGGGCAGGACGGGGTGACGCACGCCTCGTGAACCGGCCCCGAGCCTGGCGCGAACCACCTGCGACCTGACCCGGCCCCTGGAGGACGACCCGTGCTGCCGTCCGTACGCCCGGCTCCCCAGCCGTCCGCCGCGCTGCACCCGGTCGAGGTGCTGAGCCGCTGGCTGTCCACCGCCGCCGAGGACGACCTCCAGCCGCGGCTGCTCCGGCTGGCCGACGGGCGCCTGGTGCCGCTCCCGGTCGCCCGCTGGTCCGGACCGGTCAGCCAGGCGGACGAGTCGATGCTGGCACGCGCCACCGGCCCGGTGCTGGACGTCGGCTGCGGACCCGGCCGGCTGACTGCCGCGCTGCACCAGCGCGGCGTGGAGGTGCTCGGCCTCGAGCTGGTGCCCGAGCTGCCGGTCCTGGCCCGCCTGGCCGGCGCGCCGCTGCTGCTCGGCGACGTCTTCGCCCCTGTGCCCCGCGCCGGCTCCTGGCGCACGGTCCTGCTGGCCGACGGCAACGTCGGGATCGGCGGGGACGCCGTCCGGATGCTGCGCCGCGTGCGCGGGCTGCTCGCCCCGGACGGGCAGGTCGTCTGCGAGCTGCACCCCGGCGCAGACTCCTCCTCCGGCCCCGTGCGCCTCGAGGGGCTGGGCGTCACCAGCGCGTGGTTCCCGTGGGCGCTGCTCGGGACGGCCGCGCTGGACGACACGGCGGGGGCAGCCGGCCTGGCCGTGCAGACGACGTGGGAGACTGGCGGTCGGACGTTCGCGACCTTGACAGCCCTGTGACGCCGGGCACCGGTTCGACGGACGCGCAGCGGGAACTCGTCGAGCGAGAGGCGAGCGGCCGCCGCTGTCCCTCGCCAGAAGACGACAGGAGCACCACAGCGTGACGATGACCCCTGCCCGCACCGGGAGCGACCCCGTCGTGGTGATCGGCGCCGGACCGGCGGGCCTCACGGCAGCACTGCGGCTGCGTCAGGCCGACGTCGAGACGACCGTCGTCGAGGCCAGCGACAGCATCGGCGGCATCAGCCGGACCGTCGAGCGCGACGGCTGGCGCTTCGATCTCGGCGGCCACCGCTTCTTCACCAAGGTGCCCGAGGTCGAGGCCTTCTGGCACGAGGTGCTGCCGGACGAGGACTTCCTCATGCGCCCGCGCATGTCCCGGATCCTCTACCGCGGCAAGCTGTTCGACTACCCGCTGAAGCCGTTCAACGCTCTGTTCGGGCTCGGCGTGCTCGAGGCCATCCGCTGCGTCCTGTCCTACGCCCTCGTGCGCGTCCGGCCGCCCAAGGACCAGAGCAACTTCGAGGGCTGGGTCGCCGCGCGCTTCGGCTGGCGCCTGTACCGGATCTTCTTCAAGACCTACACCGAGAAGGTGTGGGGCGTGCCGGCCACCGACATCCAGGCCGACTGGGCCGCCCAGCGCATCAAGAACCTGTCGCTGCTCAACGCCGTGACGAGCGCCTTCGGCTTCGGCAAGGACAAGAAGATCACCACCCTGATCGAGGAGTTCCAGTACCCGCGCCTGGGCCCGGGGATGATGTGGGAGCGCTGCCGCGACCTCGTGGTCGGCCGCGGCGGCGAGGTCCGCATGCAGTCGCCGGTCGAGCGCGTCGAGCACGCTGACGGCCACGCGCACACCGTCGTGCTCGCCGGCGGCGAACGGCTCCCGGCCTCCGCTGTCCTCAGCTCCATGCCGATGCCCGAGCTCGTGCGCGCGATGGACCCGCCCGCACCGGCGCACGTGCTCGAGGCCGCCGACGGCCTGTCCTTCCGCGACTTCCTCACCGTCGCGCTGGTCGTGCCGGTCAGCGCCGGCTTCCCGGACAACTGGATCTACATCCACGAGCCCGGCGTCCGCGTCGGCCGCGTGCAGAACTTCGGCTCGTGGTCGCCGCAGCTGGTGAAGGACGGCTTCACCTGCCTGGGCCTGGAGTACTTCGTCTCCGAGGGCGACGACCTGTGGGAGTCCTCCGACGAGGACCTCATCGCGCTCGGCAAGGCCGAGATCGCCAAGCTCGGCCTGGCCAAGACCGAGCAGGTCGAGGCCGGCTACGTCGTGCGCGTCCCGAAGGCCTACCCGGTCTACGACGAGGGCTACGCCGAGCGGGTCGACGTGCTGCGCGCCTGGCTGTCCGAGGCGGTGCCGAACGTGCACCCGGTCGGCCGCAACGGCATGCACCGCTACAACAACCAGGACCACTCGATGCTCACCGCGATGCTCGCGGTGGACAACATCGTCACGGGGGCGCAGCACGACGTCTGGACGGTCAACGTCGAGGAGGACTACCACGAGACGGTGCAGGAGTCTTCGGACGCCGCCGCCGCATACCCCTCCTCGGGCAGCCCCTCGTCCACGGCTGCCTCGCGCACCGGCCGCGACGCGCCGATCCTGCCGCGCCGCGACCGCGAGCGGGAGGAGAGCGCGGCCTGACCGCCGTCCTGTCCCGGCTCGGCCCACGACACGCAGGCGCTGCGCCGGCTCGGGAGCTGCTGGAGGGCCCGGTCGGCCTGGGTCTGCTCATCGCGGCCGTCGCCGGCTGCGTCGCGGGCACGTTCGCCGGTCTGACCGGCGGGCCGCTCTGGCTCGACGAGACGATCAGCGTCGAGATCGCCCGGCTGCCTCTGCCGGACCTGTACGCCGCGCTGCGCCAGGACGGCGCACCGCCGGTCTACTACCTGCTGCTCAAGGCCTGGATCGCGCTGTTCGGCACCGGCACGACGGCTGTACGGCTGCTGACGGTCTGCCTGCTGCCGGTCGCGCTGCTGCTCGCGCACCGGGGCGGCAGCCGGCTGGCCGGGGTCGCCGGCGGGCGCGCGGCCGTCGTGGTGCTCGCGGCGCTGCCCTGGACGATGCGGTACTCCTCGGAGACCCGCATGTACCTGCTCGTCGTGGTCGAGGTGCTGGCGGGTGTGCTGCTCCTGGAGCGGGTGCGGCGCGACGCCTCGCGCGTGGCGGTCGCTGCGCTGGGCCTGGTCGCCGGGCTGCTGCTGCTCACGCACTACTGGTCGCTGTTCCTGCTCGCCGCCGTGGGCCTGGTCCACCTGCCCGGGCTGGTACGCCGGTCCGCTCCGCACGTGCGGGTGGTGGTCGCGCTGGTGCTCGGCGGCGTGCTGTTCCTGCCGTGGGCGCCCACCTTCCTGTTCCAGGCCGCACACACGGGAGCGCCGTGGGCCGACCCGCTGACCGTCTCGGAGTTCTTCCGCACGCCGCGGTACTGGGGTGGCGGCTCGCTCGACGCGCGCACCGTCCTGGCCTGCCTGCTCGTCCCGCTGGCCGCCTGGGCGGTGCTGCGCCGGCCCGTCGCCCGGCTGACCGGCGGCATCGCCCTGCTCACGCTGTTCATCGCCTGGGCGACCGTCTACGTCGGCGGCGGGGCCTACACCGGCCGGTACACCGCGGTCGCCGTGCCGCTGGTCTGCCTCACCGTCGCGCTCGGTGCGCTGGCGCTGCCCGGGCGCTGGACACCGTCTGTCGCGCTCTGCCTGCTGATCGTGCTCGGCACCGCGTTCGGCGTACCGGCCGCCGGGCAGCCGCGGGTCTCCTCCGCCGGCATCGTGCACGCCTTCCAGGCCGCCGGCGGCGCGCCGGGCGACCTGATGGCGTACTGCCCCGACCAGCTGGGTCCGCCGGTGTGGCGGCTGCTGGACCGCGGGGTGGAGCAGGTCGTCTACCCGACGTTCGGCGACCCGCGGCGGGTCGACTGGGTCGACTACACCGCGCGCCAGGCGGCGGCCGACCCGGAGCAGTTCGCCTCTGAGCTGGCCGCCCGTGCCGGCTCCCGCCCGGTCTTCGTGCTGGCGGCGACGGAGTACCGCACGTTCGAAGGGCAGTGCGAGCGGCTGCTGGCCGGCCTGCGCGCCGAGCGCGGGATGCCGCTGGTCCTGTTCGGCGACATCGGGACTACCGGCCAGATCCTCTACCGCTTCGCCCCCACCCAGTGATCCACAGAAGCATCGATCCCGTAGCGACCGCCCTGGCGCGCTGAGCGCACCGATCCTTCTGTCGATCACCTGGCGGCTGGGCGGCGGGGCGGTGGGGCGGCCGCGGCAGCGGCTGTGGCTCCTCCGGGACGACGTACGGCCCGGCTCCCTCGGGGGCCGGGCCGTACGGATCGAGCTGGGGCTACTTGGCGGCGACGACCTCGAGGGTCAGCGTGGCCTCGACCTCCGGGTGCACCTTCACCTTGACGGTGTGGTTGCCCAGGGCCTTGATCGGTGCGGCCAGCGTGATGAGGCGACGGTCCAGCTTGGGGCCGCCGGCCTTGTTCACGGCCTCGACGACGTCGGTCGAGGTGATCGAGCCGAACAGCCGGCCACCCTCGCCGGAGCGGGCCGGCAGGCGGACCTTGAGCCCGGAGAGCTGGGCCTTGATCTCGTTGGCCTGGCCCAGGTCGCGGACCTCGCGCACCTCGCGGGCCCGGCGGATCGTGGCGATCTGCTTCTCGGCGCCGCGGGTGGCCAGGATGGCCAGGCCCTGCGGGACGAGGTAGTTGCGGCCGTAGCCGGGCGCGACCTCGACGATGTCGCCGGGGGCACCCAGGCCCGAGACGTCCTGCGTGAGGATGAGCTTCATCGCGGCCATGTCAGCGCGCCGTCGAGGTGTAGGGCAGCAGCGCCATCTCGCGGCTGTTCTTGACGGCCATCGCGACGTCGCGCTGGTGCTGACGCCAGTTGCCGCTGACGCGCGACGCGCGGATCTTGCCGCGGTCGGAGATGTACTTGCGCAGCGTGCCGGTGTCCTTGTAGTCGACGTAGGTCACCTTGTCCTTGCAGAACTGGCAGACCTTCTTCTTGAGCTTGCGGGGCGGTGGCTTCGCCATCGTCGTCGTCTCCTGGTTCGGGGGAAGTCTGAGGTGGGTCTAGAAGGGGGGCTCGTCGGACCAGCCGCCGGAGCTCGCCGCACCGCCTGCGGGCGCGCTGGCCCACGGGTCGTCGCTGGCAGAGCCGCCGCCGCTCGGGGCGCTCCCGGAGGAGGCCCCGCCGCCGTAGGACTGCCCGCCGCCGCCGCCGAAGCCGCCGCCCCCGCCGCCACCGCTGCGCGAGGCCTTGGTGACCTTGGCGGTGGCGAACTTCAGGGACGGGCCGATCTCGTCGACGTCGAGCTCGTACACCGTGCGCTTCTCGCCTTCCTTCGTCTCGTACGAGCGCTGCTTCAGGCGGCCCTGCACGATCACCGCGGTGCCCCGGGACAGGGACTCGGCGACGTTCTCGGCGGCCTGGCGCCAGACGGAGCAGCGCAGGAAGAGCGCCTCGCCGTCCTTCCACTCGTTGGTGTTCTTGTCGAAGGTGCGGGGCGTCGACGCGACGGTGAAGTTCGCGACGGCAGCCCCTGACGGGGTGAAGCGCAGCTCGGGGTCGGCGGTGAGGTTGCCGACCACGGTGATGACGGTGTCGCCTGCCACGGGGTTCTCCTTTGCCCTTCCCGCGTTCTGCGGGAGATGTCGTTCCGCCGGAGCGGACCATGTCGTGTGGGTGCGTGCGCGTCAGGTGCGCACAGGTGGAGCGGGGAAGGGGCGGTGCGGGTCTGGTCTGTGGACGAGCTAGCTGGCGTCGTCGGCGGGCGCGTCGGCCGCGGGGGCGGCAGGCGCGTCAGCCGGAGCGGCCGCGGGAGCCGCGGGAGCCGCTGCCGGAGCGGCGGCCTTCGCGGACACCGGAGCGGCCTTGCTCGCGCGCAGCTCGGGTCGCATGACCTTCGTGCGCAGGATCGACTCGTTGAGGTTGAGCTGGCGGTCCAGCTCCTTCATCGTGGCCGGCTCGGCCGTCAGGTCGATGACGGCGTAGATGCCCTCGGCCTTCTTGTCCATCTCGAACGAGAGCCGGCGACGGCCCCACACGTCGACCTTCTCGACGGTCCCGCCGCCGTTGCGGACGACGTTGAGGAACGTGTCGAGGGAGGGAGCGATGGTCCGCTCCTCCAGGTCGGGGTCGAGGATGACCATGAGCTCGTAGTGACGCAAGTTGACCCACCTCCTCCTGTGGACTTCGCGGCCACGGACGATCCGTGGCAGGTGGGTGTTCGCGTCAGCAAACCTGCTGAGGCTACCAGCGGGGCTGCGCGACCGTTCCTGCCTCGCGACCACGATGGCGCAGGGGTACGACAGTCCTCAGTCGAGGCTGACGGCCGGCGCGGGCGACGCCATCCCGGTGCGGGCGAGCCGTGCGGACGGCTCGGCGAGCAGCAGCCGCACGATCAGCGACGCGGTCCCCGCGGCGAGCACGACGGCCAGCACCGC
>JAOPWK010000154.1 GCA_025965735.1 Frankiales bacterium | reverse complement strand
GGACATGGCTGACCCCCGGCCACTTCCACCACGCCTCCGAGGAGACCGGTGGGCCGGCTGGACGAGCCGGCGGCCGGGGGTCCGGTGCCTGTTCTGGATTCGCCGTACGCCGAACAAGGCGCGCGATCGAAGACCAGCGAGCGGTCCTTGCTACGGCGTCCTAGCGGACAGCCACCTCACTCGTCCGATGACGTATCAAGTCTCGGATCACCTCCCTTCCAGTGTGCTGTCGAGCGTAGGACGGGGTCGGCAAGTTGTCACCGCGGAATCGGCGGACCGGCCGTTCACCCGTACGGCTGTCGTCCTGCCGGCCGCGCCCGTCGATCAAGAGGACGTCGGCTGCCGCTCAGGAGGAACCGTGGACACCGCAACGACCCGCACGTCCGAGGCGGCCATGGCGCTGCTCGGCCACGGCGTGCCGCTCTCGCTGCTGCTCGACCTCGTCTGCGGGCCGCGCAGCGAGGAGCTGTTCGCCACGGAGGTCCCCGCGCAGCGCCAGCCGAGCAGCTAGAGCCGGAAGACGCGCTCCCCGGGCTCGACAGCCGCCCGGGTGTCCAGCACCAGCGGTGCCGCCCGCCGCACCAGGTCCAGGTCGAACGCCGCGTGCGGCGTCAGCACCACCACCGCGTCCACCTCCGGAAGCGCCTCAGCCACCTCGACCGACGTCAGCCGCTCCAGGTCCAGCACCAGGGAGGGCACGTGCGGGTCGGCGTACGACACGACCGCTCCCTTGCGCCGCAGCTGCCGCATCACCTCGACCGCCGGCGACTCCCGCACGTCCGCGACGTCCGGCTTGTACGCCGCGCCCAGGCACAGCACCCGCGAGCGCGACAGCGCCAGGCCGGCGTCGTTCAGCAGGTCCGCCAGGCGCGTCACGACGTAGGACGGCATCTGCGCGTTGATCTCCTGCGCGAGCTCCACGAAGCGGAACGAGAAGCCGAGCTTGCGCACCCGCCAGGACAGGTAGGACGGGTCGACCGGGATGCAGTGCCCCCCCACGCCCGGTCCGGGGTAGAAGGGCATGAAGCCGAACGGCTTGGTGCGGGCTGCCTCGATGACCTGCCACAGGTCGATGTCCAGCTCGCGGCAGAAGACGGCCATCTCGTTGACCAGCGCGATGTTGACGTGCCGGAAGGTGTTCTCGAGGAGCTTGGCCATCTCGGCCTCGCGGGTCCCGTCGACCTGCACGACGGTGTCGCACACCTGCTCGTAGAAGGCCACGGCGGCCTTGGTGCTCGCGGCGTCGACGCCGCCGACGACCTTGGGCGTGTTGCGGATGCCGTACGTCGGGTTGCCCGGGTCGATGCGCTCCGGGGAGTAGGCCAGCAGCACGTCGGTGCGGCCGAGCAGGGGCGCGACGACCTCCTCCGTCGTGCCGGGGTACGTCGTCGACTCCAGCACCACCAGGTCTCCCGTGGACAGCACTGTCGCCACGGCGCGCGTCGCCGACTCGACCGCCCGCAGGTCCGGCATGCCCTCGCGCAGCGGCGTGGGGACGCAGATGACGTACGTCGTGCAGCCCGAAGCAGCGCTCGGGTCGCTGGTGAAGGTGATCCCGCGAACGGCCTCGTCCGGGACGTCCTCGATGCCGCTGCGCCCGCTGCGCAGCTCCGCGACGCGCAGCGGGTCGACGTCGTAGCCCACGACGTCGACCCCCGCCTCGGCAAGGGCGACGGCGAGCGGCAGCCCGACGTAGCCGAGACCGACGACGCAGGCGGAGGTCATCCGCCAGAGGCTAGAGGCCGCTGCCGTACGCCAGGCAGACCGCCAGCAGCACCCCGCCGAGCACCGTGCCGGAGACCGTCTCGAACCGCTCGGTGATCGTCCTCGAGATGAGCATCGACCAGCCGCCGGTCAGGACGCAGACGGCGGCGACGAGGGCGCCGGCGTCGTACTGCTCGGCCAGTGCGAGGACCAGGGCGAGCCCGGCCAGGACGAGGGTGGCCGTCGCCCACACGCGGTCGGCGGCGGGTGCGTGCAGGCGGTGCGTGGCGACGTGGGGCACAGCGGGCTCCCGGGCTGGACGAGCGGCGCGGGGCAGGGGCCGGCTGCTGCCGATGATGCGCTCAGCCGGGGGTGCCGTCCAGCACCGCTCGCTCGAAGGCGTCCCGCAGCTGCGCGGTCACCGGGCCGATGCCCAGCTCCCGGCCGTCCAGCGACACCACCGGCGCCACGCCGCGCACGCTCGACAGCAGCATCACCTCGTCCGCCGCCCGCAGCTCCTCCACCGTCCCTCGCCGTACCTCGACCCGTACCGGCGACAGCTCCAGAGCCACGTGCGCGGTCGTGCCCGGCAGCGTCCCGACCTCGTCTGCCGGCGGCGTCACGAGCACGCCGCTGCTCACCCATGCCACCGTCGCCGTCGGGGCCTCGAGCACCTGGCCGTCGCTGCTCACCCAGATCGCGTCCTGCGCACCGGCAGCCTCCGCCGCGCGCAGCGAGGCCATGTTGACGGCGTAGGAGGTGCTCTTCACCCCGCCGAGCAGCCACGGCGCCTCCGCCCGCTGGTCGGCGGAGACCCCGAGCGTCAGCGTCACGGCCGCTACCCCGGAGGTGCGCGCCCGCAGCGTCTCGGCAGGCACCGGCGACGCAAGGGCGAAGCCCACCGGCGAGCCGCCCGGAACGCCCTTGCTGCAGGTCAGGCGCAGCATCCCGGCTGCGTGCCCGTACGCCTCCGTGGCCGCAAGAGCGAGCGCCTCCCAGCCGGGTGGCAGGTCGATGGCGAGGCGGGCCGCCGAGCGCGCGAGCCGCTCCAGGTGCAGGTCGAGGAACGCCGGGCGGCCGCCCGCGATGCGCAGCGTCTCGAAGACGGACTCGCCCCGGGCCACGCCCAGGTCGTCCGCGCGCAGCACCGGCGTCGTCGGGTCGAGCAGCGTCGGCGGGTCCCCGAGCAGGGCGAGAACGGTCATCGACCGGAGGCTAGTGTCCGCACATGGGGCGAGGGGGCGCGGTCGGCGCCGACTGGCACAAGGAGCTCCGGGCCCGCGGCTACCGGCTGACGCCGCAGCGCCAGCTCGTCCTCGAGGCGGTGGCGAAGCTCGGGCACGCGACGCCGGAGGACATCGCCGGAGCGGTACGGGAGACGGCCACCGGCGTCAACATCAGCACCGTCTACCGGACGCTGGAGCTGCTCGAGGCGATCGGCCTCGTCCAGCACACGCACCTGGGGCACGGCGCGCCGACGTACTCCGTCGCCAGTGAGACCGACCACGTCCACCTGGTCTGCCGGGACTGCGGCGCGGTCGACGAGGCGCCGCCGTCGGTGGTGGGGACGGTCGTGGAGGAGCTGGCGGCCACGCGGGGCTTCCAGGTGGACGTCGGCCACTTCGCCGTCTTCGGCCGCTGCCGGAGTTGCAGCGGGGCCTGAGGGTCACGAAAGGAACAAACCGGGCGTGCCGTGCAGGAACGCAGGCGCCGAGGGCGAACCCAGCACGTGGTTCGACGTTCTGTGTTGTGAGTGCACGTCCCCCGGACGACGCTCGCGTCCACCTACGGTGGTCGCTCCGTACGCCCTTGAACAGGAGTCCCATGAAGATCGCTGCACGCCGCCGCCTGGCGGTGAGCGTCCTCGCCGCTACGAGCGTCGTCGCCGGCCTGGCCGTCCTGCCTGCCGTCTACGCCGCCGAGAGTGGCCTGCAGGTCGATCCGAGCGCCGCGTTCAACAGCAACCCGGCGCAGGTGCTGACCTTCGAGAGCACCAGCGGCGACACCGACCTGCGGTATGGGGGCACCGCGACCTTCTCGCTGCTGAGCCGCCCCTCGGCCACGTTCACCGTGGACATCGCAGGCTCCGACCTCCCGGTCGCGGAGCTGAACGAGTCCACGGGCGAGGTCGACCTGACGGATCCGTCCGACGGTGCGGGCACGGGCGTCGGGAAGGACGGTCCGGCCGATGCCGGCACCTACCGGGTGTCGATCGCCGGCGCAGAGTCTTCGCTGCCCCCGGCCCCCGGCGGGGGAGGCACCGATGCCTGCGCCAGCTGCTTCGTGGTCCTCCCGCAGGCGGATCTTCGGGTCACGTCGGTCGCACCGACGTCGCTGCGCCCGAACAACTCGGCCAACGTGTCCATCCTGGGGTCAGGGTTCACGCGCAGCACGACCGTGGAGTTCCTGCAGAACGGCGCTCGCGACACGTTGGTCAACGCCACTGCGCCTCCCACGGACGCCGACGGCGCGGCTGTCGAGGAGGGGATCACCACCAACAGTGAGCTCCGCCGACGGCTCGTGGTCACCACAGGCGCCGCCGAGGGTCCGCGCGACGTGAGGGTGACGAACCCCGACGGCACGACGCACACCTGCCTCGGCTGCTTCACCGTCGCCGGCGCAGCGCTCACCGGGATCAACCCCCCCGGCGGCGACAACGCCCCCACGACGAACAACGTGACCGTGACCGTCACCGGCACGAACATCACGAACGGCGAGCTGAGCCTCGAGTTCCTGGACACGCCGGGCAGCGCCACGCGCAGCGCCCTCACCATCCCTGCGACGGGCGAGACGCGGGCTGCCGACGGACGAACACTGACGGGCGTCGTCAACCTCAGCAACGCCGCGCCGGGGCGCTACCAGCCGGTCGTCCGCAACACGACCACGGGCATCGTCAACGCCTGCGACACCTGCATCTTCACCGTGGCGCAGAACCGCAGCATCACGGTGACCGCCGTCGACGCCACGGGGACCGCGACCGGCTCCAGCCAGCCCGCTGGCACGACCAGGACCTTCGACATCACCGGGACGAACTTCTCGAAGGGTGCCGCCGTCACTGTCAGCGGTACCGGCGTCACGACCACGTTGGTCGAGTTCGTGAGCCCGACGCAGCTGCGGGCGACCTTCCAGAGCACGTCGGCCGCGGCGACCGGTGCCCGCAACGTCGTGGTCACGCTCACCGACGGCAAGACGGCGACATGCAGCGGCTGCTACACGGTCACCGCCGGCGCGAGCGCGAGCCCGTCCGCCACACCGACCTCGTCGATCAGCCCGAGCCCCTCGGCGTCGGGGAACCCGTCGACCTTCTCCTTCACGCGTCTGGCCGGCACCGAGCGGTACGCGACAGCCGCCCGGATCGCCACGACCAGCGCGGCGACCGCCACGACGGTGATCCTGGCGAACGGCCAGTCCGACGACCCGCGCACCAGCCGCAACGAGAACCACTTCCCGGACGCGCTGGCGGCCGCCTACCTGGCCGGCAACCGGAGCGCTCCCACGCTGCTGACCGCGGAGAACGACCTGCCGACGGCGACGGAGGACGCGCTCGAGGCGATCGACCCCGACAACGTCGTCATCGTGGGTGGCACTGCCGCCGTCAGCACTGCCGTCCAGCGTGAGCTGCAGACGGCCGGCTACACGGTCACCCGCATCGCTGGCGCGACGCGGTACGACACGGCTTCGGCCGTCGCGGCTGAGCCCGGCACGAACTACGTCGGGACCAGCCCCGAGGGCGACCGCACAGCCATCGTCGCGAGCGGGCAGGACTTCCCGGATGCCCTGGTCGCAGGCCCGGTCTCCTACCGGGCGAAGTTCCCGGTCCTGGTCACCACCACGGCCGGGCTGTCCTCGCAGACGCGGAAGTCGCTTCAGGACCTGCAGATCGGCCGCGTACTGATCACCGGCGGCACCGCCGCCGTGTCGACCAAGGTCGAGCAGGACATCCAGGCGATGGGCATCGACACGCAGCGCCTGGCCGGCACCAACCGAGCCGCTACCGCTGTCGCCGTCGCGGCCTATGCCTACGACCAGCTCGGCTTCGACCGGTCGCACGTGAACCTGGCACGCGGTGACCAGTTCGCGGACGCGCTGGCGGGTGGCCCGCACGGCGGCCGCGAGGGGGCCCCGATCCTGCTGACGCTGACCGCCCGCACGGTCGGCACGGCGACGCTCGACTTCCTCCAGGCACGCGGCGGGGCGCTGCGCGCGGGCCACATCTTCGGTGGCACGGGAGCCGTGACGCAGGAGGCTGAGGACGAGGCCGAGGCTGCGGCGCGTCGCGGCAGGGGCGGTGCCTCGCCGTCGGCAAGCGCCTCAGCGAGCGCCCGTCCCTCGGGCAGCGCGAGCGCGACCACCTCTCCGCGACCCAGCGGGAGCGCTACCCCCGCCGCGTCGAGCAGCCCGATGTGCATCCCTGACACGGAGCTCTGCAACCCGCTGTAGGCGCGTCAGCATCGCGGCCCCTCCCGAGAGCGTCGGGAGGGGCCGCGGTGCGTCCGGGGAACAGGCACCCGCGCCTGCTCCTTCGTACGGACATGACCCTCAGCCGACCCGGTGCCGTCCCCGCCGACCCGCCGGACGTCGGGGTGGCGGCGCACTACGGCGACCCGTACGCCGAGCAGCGCCGCCTGGAGGCGGGGGAGGCGCTGGTCGACCTGTCCCACCGCGGCGTCGTCCGCGTGGCGGGGCCCGACCGGTTGACCTGGCTGCACAGCCTCCTCTCGCAGCACCTCACCGCGCTG
>JAOPWK010000095.1 GCA_025965735.1 Frankiales bacterium | reverse complement strand
TCCGCGGTCATGGCCGGCATGCGGGTCGTGGTGGTCGCGACCGCACCCACCGGCGACGTGGACGTCGAGGACCTGCACGCCAAGATCGCCCAGCACGGGGACCGGCTGGCCGCGCTGATGGTCACCTACCCGAGCACGCACGGGGTCTTCGAGGACACCATCACCGACATCTGCGCCGCGGTGCACGACGCCGGCGGGCAGGTCTACGTCGACGGCGCCAACCTCAACGCGCTGGTCGGCCTCGCGAAGCCCGGCAAGTTCGGCGCCGACGTCAGCCACCTCAACCTCCACAAGACGTTCTGCATCCCGCACGGCGGCGGCGGCCCCGGCGTGGGGCCGGTGGCGGTCCGCGAGCACCTCGCGCCGTACCTGCCGTACCACCCCCTCGCGCGGGAGGCCGGTCCGGCCACCGGACCCGGCCCGATCAGCGCGGCGCCGTACGGCAGCGCGGGGATCCTGCCGATCAGCTGGGCGTACGTCCGGCTCATGGGCGGTGAGGGCCTGACCCGCGCCACCCAGGTCGCGGTGCTCAACGCCAACTACGTCGCCCACCGGCTGCAGCCGCACTTCCCGGTGCTCTACACCGGCCGCGGCGGGCTGGTCGCGCACGAGTGCATCGTCGACCTGCGGACGATCACCAAGGAGACCGGCGTGACGGTCGACGACGTGGCCAAGCGCCTGATCGACTACGGCTTCCACGCGCCGACCATGAGCTTCCCGGTCGCGGGGACGCTGATGATCGAGCCGACCGAGAGCGAGGACCTCGCCGAGCTGGACCGCTTCTGCGACGCGATGATCGCGATCCGCAAGGAGATCGACGAGGTCGCCGCCGGCAGATGGCCCAAGGACGACAACCCGCTGCGGGGCGCCCCGCACACGGCGTCGTGCCTGGCGGGGGAGTGGGAGCGGGCCTACCCGCGCGAGACGGCGGCCTTCCCGGCCGGGGTATCGCGGTCGGGCAAGTACTGGCCGCCGGTGCGGCGGATCGACGGGGCGTTCGGCGACCGCAACCTGGTGTGCAGCTGCCCGAGCCCGGAGGCATACGAGGAGTAGCGCATAAGGGACTGCGTACGAGGAGAGCTAAGCGGCGGGGGTCCAGACGCGGCAGGCCGGGCGGTGCGGGGCGACCGTACGGCCGTCGGGCAGGATCTCGCCGGTGTCCTCGAACAGCACGACCCCGTTGCAGAGCAGGCTCCAGCCCTGCTCGGGGTGACGGCTGACCGCGCGCGCCGCGTCGTGGTCAGCGGCCCAGGCGGGGGGACAGGCGGGGCTGTGGCTGCAGGGAGTGCACATCGTCGTGCTCCAGGTCAGGGTGTGCGGGACGAGCCGGTCCGTGCGGTGCTGCATGTGCTTCGCGTCACACTGGTCTTCGGACGTGTCCTGTGAAGCCTGAACACCACGTCGGGGGACAACTGGCCGTCCGGCCGCCGGGCACACCTGCAGGCTGGCACCGCGAGGCCGCCCGGCTCGAGTGGCGCGCCGAGGACGCGGGCGATCCGGTGGCGCTGCTCGAGGGCTTCCTGGCCGAGCACGTGCGCTCGGACAGAGCTGTCGGCCTGCTGGTCGGGGCGCAGGGCTGCGCGCGGCTGGCAGGGCTGCCCGAGGGACGGCCGTCGCCGGTGCCGGCGGTGCCGGAGCTGGTGGCCGTGGCCCTGGAGCCGGGGGAGGCGCCCGGGCAGGAACCAGGGCCGCTGGAGGTGGGGGAGTGGGCCACCTCCTGGTCCGACGCCGAGCACGCCGCCGCGGTGGACGTCGTGCGGGAGGCCATCGCCCGCGGCGAGCTCTACCAGGCGAACGTGGTCGGCCACCGCAGCGCCCCGCACCGCGGCCGGCCGCTGGACCTGGCGCACGCGGTGGCTGCCCTGCCCGGGGCGACCTACGGGGGAGTGCTGTCGGGGGACGGCTGGGCTGCCGGCTGCGCCTCGCCGGAGCAGCTCGTCCGGGTTCTGGGGGACCGCATCACCACGGTGCCGATCAAGGGGACGCTGCGCGTGGCGCCCGGCTCCGACGAGCTGCTGCGGGCCAGCGGCAAGGACCGGGCCGAGCACGTGATGATCGTCGACCTGGAGCGCAACGACTTGTCCCGGGTGGCCGTCACCGGCAGCGTGCAGGTCGAGGAGCTGTTCGCGCTGTACGAGTGGTCCGGCCTCTGGCAGGCCTCGTCCACCGTCGCCGCGCAGCTGCGGCCGGGGGTAGGGGTGCCGGAAGTGCTGCGCGCGCTGCTGCCCGGGGGCTCGGTCACCGGTGCGCCGAAGCGGGCGGCGTGCGCGCTGCTGGCCGGGCTCGAGCCGGTAGGGCGCGGCCCCTCGATGGGGGCGTTCGGGACGGTGACCGCTGCCGGGCTCGACCTCGGGCTGACGATCCGCACCATCGCGGCCGACGATCAGCGGGTGCACCTGTGGGCCGGCGGGGGCATCACCTGGAGCAGCGACCCGGCGGGGGAGGTCGACGAGGCGCACGCCAAGGCAGGTCCGGTGCTCCGGGCCTTGGGCCCGGGGACGACCGCTCAGGTGCGGCCCTCCTCCTCCTGAGCCTGCTGCAGGACCGGCTCCTCGCTCATCCACCGCGCCCGCAGCACCCGGAAGCCGGCCGCTTCGTAGGCGTCGCAGACCTGCTCGTCGTCGTCCACGACCACCGCGACGGTGCGGTCGCCGGCCAGCCGGCGCAGCAGCTCGAGCTTGGCCACCCGCGCCGGGCGGAAGTCGCGACCGCGCCGCATCGACAGCCTTCCCTCCGGCAGTCCGTGCCGCGCGAACCAGGCCAGCGTGTCCTGCCGGCACCGCTCGGGCCGCCCGGTGACGTACACGACCTCGCAGTCCTGCGCGCTGGCGACCGCCAGCGCCACCCCCTTCGCGAGCGGCGGGTCGTCCACCGCCGCATCGAAGAAGGCGTCCCAGTCCTTGGGCTTGCGCTCCACGAAGCGCAGCCGGTGCCGGACGTCGGCCAGGACCCCGTCGATGTCGAACACGGCCAGCGGGCGGTCACTCATGCCGCCATCCTTCCGCAGACCCGGGGGAGTCACGGAGCGTCACGTCACGCCGGTTCTCATCACTCAAGGTAGTCACGGGCACTGCCGAAGAACCGGACAACTGCTCCCGAGGTGAGGCTTTTCCCATGCGTCTGCGCTCGCTCTCCGTCGCCATCCTGGCCGGCGTGGTGCTCGTCCCCGTCAGCGCATCCGCCGCGACGGCCGGCGACGCGATGCCGCGCGTCTCCGGCATGGCCAAGACGTACAAGACCTCCGAGGCCAAGCGGGTGAAGCGGGCGGCGCGTCTTGCCGCCGCCAAGCCCACTGTCGTCCAGGCTCCCCGCACCACGTACTCGGCGCCCGCCCCGGCGCCCGTCGCCCCGGCTCCCGTGGTGACCGGCCCGGTCGCCACGGCCAGCTACCAGGACCGCGTGCTCGCCCTGACGAACGCCCAGCGCACCAGCCGCGGCCTGCGCGCGCTGCGCTTCTCCAGCTGCGCCAACGGCTTCGCCGACAGCTGGGCAGGCAAGCTCGCCGCGGCCGGCAGCCTGTCGCACCAGGCGCTGTCGCCCATCCTGAGCACCTGCGGTGCCCGCGGCGTCGGCGAGAACGTCGCCTACGGCAACGTCAGCCCCGAGCAGCTCGTCCAGATGTGGATGGACTCGGCCGGCCACCGCGCCAACATCCTCAACCCGGCCTACACGCACCTCGGCGTCGGTGACGTCACCACCTCGAACGGCCGCGTCTACGGCGTCCAGGTCTTCCTGACGCTCTAGGGGCAACCGCACACCGGGCCGCGCCCGGCGGGAGGGGCTTGAGCACCTCGTCCCGCCGGGCGCTGTCGCGTCCGGGGAGCGGCTCCAGAGCCTTGCTTTACATAGTGTCGATTATCGGCATTAGGCGGAAGTGGCAGGATGGGCCGGTGGAGCTCGAGCGGCTGTACGAGGCGGTGCCCGCCGCGCAGGAGGAAGACCTGCTCGAGGAGCTCGTCGTGGAGCGGCATCAGGCGCAGCTCGCCGCGTGGATCGCCGGGATGGAGCCGGCGGAGCCTGCACCCGAGGACGCGCCGCCGGAGCCCGAGGACCCGCCGCTGACGCCAGGCCAGGTGCTCGGTCTGGTGCAGCACCAGCTCGGCGCCGTCGTCCTGCCCGAGGACCCGTGACCGACTCCGCGCCGATCATGCAGGTCTGACACGCCCCCTGAGCGTGGACCGCGTGCCACACCTGCATGATCGGCGTGCGCGGCGGCTGGTCGGCGGCAGGGTGCACGGCCGCTGGCCCGGGCTGCCGAGGCCGCGCTCGACCACGGCGACCTGGCCGGTATGACCGACTTCCGCTCCGTCGTGGGCGAGCTGCTCGTCCGCCGCGCCGGGGTGCCGGAGAGCGCGCTGACGCAGGTGTTCCCCGGCTTGCGTCCGGACCTGGGACTGGCGCGCCCGCGCGGGTAGGCAGCCAGGGTGGACCTCCTCACCCTGCCCCGAGTCGCCTTCGCTACCACCCTCGGCGTCGGCACCGCCCTGCGCGGCGCCCGCGTCTTCCACCCGCACGGCGTCACCCGCACCGCCACGCTGACGGTCTCCCCCACCCGCACCTGGGGCGCGCGCCTGCTCGACGAGCCGGGGTCGCACGAGGGGCTGGCACGGCTGAGCCGCGCGGTCGGCCTCCCCCAGCCGCTGCCCGACGTCGACGGGTTCGCGCTGCGGCTGCCGGGCCTCGGTCTGCACGGCGGGCCGCTGGACCTGCTGGTCAACAGCGCGTGGCGCTACGCCTTCGTCCCGAGCCTGCTCACCCCGACCTGGTCGGCCGTGCTCCCCCACCGCACCGGCACCGGCCGCCTTGTGCTGCTCGGCGCCCGGCCGCACGAGGACGGCTTCACGCTGCTGGCCGCCGAGCCGCTCGGCGCGTGGCAGCCCTGGGCCGAGCTGGCGCTGGGCGCCCCCCTGGAGGGCGAGAAGATCCGCTTCGAGCCGACGCTGGGCGCGGCGGACCTGAAGCCGGTCGCGCTGTTCCGGAGCCTGCGCGCCTGGTCCTACGAGGCGAGCAGCGCCGGGCGCGACTAGCCCGGGGTCGTCGCCGCGATCTGGGCGTCGGCCGCCTCGAGGGCCTCGTCCAGGCGCTGCTCGGCCCCCGGCTCGCCGTCCTCGACGGCCTTGATCGCGCGGGAGACCTCGATCATCGTCTCGCGGTCGACGACCTTCACGCGCTCGCGCGGCTTGTCGCCGACCGGCCCGTACGCCTCACCCAGCGCCAGCTCGTGGGCGTCCAGCAGCTGCCAGCCGTCCCACGTCGTGTAGGCGATGCCGCGCGAGTGCAGGAAGTCCGTGACGGCGTCCACGGACGGCTCGGCCGCCATCGGCATCGTCTCGAGGTCCTCGAGCATCGACCCGACCGTCTCGATCGCGTCGCCCTTGGTGTGGCCGATCAGGCCGACGGGGCCGCGCTTGACCCAGCCGTTGACGTAGACGCCCGGCAGCGGCCTGCCGTCGAGGTCGAGCACGCGGCCCTTGGCGTGCGGCACGACGTGGTTGCGGCTGTCCCACGGCAGGCCGGGCAGCTCGGTGGAGCGGTAGCCGACGCAGCGGTAGACGGCCTGCACCGGCCAGTCGTGGAACACCCCGGTGCCGCGGACGTTGCCGTCGCCGGTCAGCTCGGTGCGCTCGGTGCGGAAGCCCTCGACCTTGCCGTCGCCGGTGATCTCGACGGGTGACTGGAAGAAGTGCAGCCAGAGCTTGCGCGGGCGCGGACCCTCGCCGTGCTCGGCGGTGCGCATCGCGTACTTCTCCAACTCGCGCACGACGAGCTTGGTCTGGTTGTCGGAGTTGATCGCCGCGACCGAGCCGTCGTCGTACTCGATGTCCTCGGGGTTGACCAGGACCTCGACGTTCGGCGAGTGGTCGAGCTCGCGCAGCTCCAGCGGGGTGAACTTCGCCTGCGCCGGGCCGCGGCGGGCGAACACGTGCACCTCGCGCACCGGCGAGGCCTTGAGCCCCTGGTACACGTTGTCCGGGATCTCGGTGACGAGCAGCTCGTCGGCGGTCTTGCTGAGCATCCGGGCGACGTCGAGGCCGACGTTGCCGGCGCCGACGACGGCGATCGACTCCGCCTCCAGCGGCCACTCGCGCGGCACGTCCGGGTGGCCGTCGAACCAGGAGACGAAGTCCGCGCCGCCGAAGCTGCCCGGCAGGTCGACGCCCGGGACGTCCAGGTCGCGGTCCTTCTCGGCGCCGGTCGTGAACACGACGGCGTCGTAGTAGCGGCGCAGGTCGTCGAGCTTGACGTCCACGCCGTACTCCACATTGCCCAGCAGGCGGATCTCGGGCTTGCTCAGCACCTGGTGCAGCGCCTTGACGATCCCCTTGATGCGGGGATGGTCCGGCGCGACGCCGTACCGGATCAGGCCGAACGGCGCGGGCTGGCGCTCGTACAGGTCGATCGAGACGGGGGTGTCGGACTTCATCAGCACGTCGGCGGCGTAGATGCCGGCGGGGCCGGCGCCGACGATCGCTACTCGCAGCGGGCGGTCCTCGGTACCTGGGCGCGCCACGAGCACTCCTCGACGTCGACGGTTTGATCCGCTCCGCAGAACGCGGCGCGATCACTCCATTGTTCCGTACGACCGGCGGCCCGCGAGCTGGCCGAACGTGACCTGCACCACCTAGAGCAGGCCGGCCAGCAGCACCAGGCCGAGCGCCGCGAACAGCCCCGCGGTGCCGAGACGGACTGCGCGGACCGGCAGCCGTCGGAACAGCGTCATCCCGACCCCGATGGCGAGGGCGTCCGCGAGCACGAAGCCAGCGGTGCCGCCGAGCCACGTCCACAGCGGCGACTCGTGGGCCGCCAAGGCCGCGCTGGCCAGCATCGTCTTGTCCCCCAGCTCGGCGACGAACAGCGCCGCGAAGCTCAGCAGCACCGTCGACCCGGCGCGGGCGGGGGTGAGCGGCCCGACGTCGTCGCTGCGCCGCAGCGTCAGCACCGCGGCCAGCAGGAAGCTGAGCGCAGCGACGACCGTGACGGTGCGCATCGGCACAGCGGAGGCCAGCGCGGCGCCGAGGCCGGCGGACAGGCCCTGCAGCAGCAGCGCGGCGAGGCTGACACCGGCGAGCACCTGCAGCGCAGGGCGGCGGGCGGCGAGCGTCATCGCGAGCAGCTGGCTCTTGTCGCCCAGCTCGGCGAGGAACACCACGCCGAGGGCGAGCAAGAAGGCGTACACGCGTCTCCGTCCCGGCCGGGACGGGTGCGGCGACGCCTCCGGCCCGGCAGTCGTCTGCCGTGGGCCGAAGGTCTCGCCCGCCCACCTGACTCCGCGGACGGAGAGGTGGACCCGGCTGACCGGGCGTGCCCGAGGGCGCGCCAGCATGTCGACCAACCGGTGAGGGGGCTACTCCCCTTCGTTCGTACGAGGAGCAGCGTAGCGCTCAGCCGAGCCGCACCAGCCGGACCGACGGGGCGGCGTAGACGGGGCGCACGACGACGCGGCCGAGGGTGTTCGACGCGTCGATCATGTAGCCGTTGCCGAGGTAGACGCCGAGGTGCGGCCGGTCCGGCTTGCCGTAGACGACCAGGTCGCCCACCCGCGCATCCGCCAAGGCGACGCGCTTGCCCTTCGCGACGAGCGCGTCGCGGTTGCTCGGCAGCGCCCCTCCCCCGGCGTGCTTCCACGCGACCTGGACCAGCGAGACGTCGTTCCATCCCTGCGGCCCGACCGGGCGGTTGGCGACGGACTTGGCGTTGGTGGCTGCCTTGAGGGCGACCTTGCTCGAGGGCGCCTTCTGCGTCTTGGGCAGGCCCTTGAGCGGGACGAGGACGTCGCCGGGAGAGGTGGCACCCCTGGGCTTGGCGACGGGCTTGGCGACGGGCTTGGCGACGGGCTTGGCGACGGGCTTGGCGACGGGCTTGGCGACGGGCTTGGCGACGGGCTTGGCGACCGGCTTGGCGACCGGCTTGGCGACGGGCTTGGCGACCGGCTTGGCGACCGGCTTGGCGACCGGCTTGGCGACCGGGCGCGGCGCAGCGGCAGCGGCGTTCGGCGAGTCGGCCACCGGAGCGGAGGGCAGCGGGGACGGCAGCGGCGGCGGCGTCCACGGCTTGACCTTGGGCATCCCGGGGCGGGGCACCCGCCCGTACCGCACCACGCCGGCGGTCCAGATGCGGCGCTCGACCACGGCCGACTTGGACGCGCCGGCGTCGATCATGTAGCCGCCGCCGGACACGATGCCGACGTGGGTGACCGGGTGGCCGAAGAAGACGAGGTCGCCGCGCAGCGCCTGCTCCTGCGGGATGGGCACCGCCCAGGCCTGCTGGTCGCGGGACACCCGCGGCATCTCGTCGGCGCCGCCGACCGTCTTCCAGAGCCGGGTGAGGCCGGAGCAGTCCCAGGCGTCAGGCCCGTTGGCTCCCCACACGTACGGGTCGCCGAGCTGGTTCCGGGCCACGTGCAGCACGTCGGCGGCGGCCTGGTCCGGTGCGCCGTCCAGGGGCGCGGAGGCGCCGCTCTTGGCGAAGGTGGTGCCTGCGGCGAGCGCCAGGCAGGCGGCGACGAGGCTGACGGCGCGCAGACGCAGTCCGGGCTTTCGGACGTGCGACACGGCGCGCCTCCTGGGGTTCGAGTGACTGATGTTGTATCGGTCCTCGGCCGCCCTGGGGGCATGCCTGAGCAAGTCGGACGAACTACACCGTTGTGACCTGTTCCTGCAGCGCCCGCACGCCGAGGGCCACGGCCCCGGCCGCGACGGCCACCAGGCCGAGCCCGCTGCTCTTGCTGACGCGGCCCTTGAGCAGCGCGGCGGTCACGGCCATCGCGTCGATGCCGTCGGACAGCACGCCGCCGGCCACCCACAGCCGGGAGGCCGCCTTGTCCGGGTTGCGCATCGCCGTCCAGGTCCCGATGCCGAGTGCCAGCTCACGCGCGCCGAGCATCTGCACGGCCCAGGCCATGCGGGTGGCGGTGGCGGAGTCGACGCCCAGCGCCTGCGGCACGGCGCGCGGCCGCAGGACCATCAATGCACCGCTGCCGGTGCGGGCCAGCGCCAGGTGCGCCGGCGTCGCGCGGTCGACCAGCACCTGCAGGGGTGCACGGCGCGCGGAGGTCTCGGGACGGGTGCGCAGCAGCATGGGGCTCCTCGGGTGGTGCGAGCAGGCGCCGCAGCAGATCGCGGCAGGTGTCGGCGGTGTGGCGCCGGGAATCCTCCCGGATGTCTGCACGTTGTCACGGCAGACGACCTGACCCTGGAGGCACCCCATGAGCGATCGCGTCCTGCGAGGCACCCGGCTCGGTTCCGTGAGCTACGAGAGCGACCGGCACACCGAGTTCGCGCCGCGTCAGCGCACGGCCTACGACTGCGCCAATGGGCACGCCACCGAGGTGCCGTTCTCCGCCGAGGCCGAGATCCCCTCCAGCTGGGAGTGCCGCGTGTGCGGCGCACCTGCGCTGCTCCGCGACGGGGCGCAGCCCGAGGAGAAGAAGGGCAAGCCGGCCCGTACGCACTGGGACATGCTGCTCGAGCGTCGCTCCACCGACGAGCTCGAGGAGGTCCTGGCCGAGCGCCTGGCCGTCCTCCACGAGCACCAGGGCAAGGTCAAGGCGGCGCTCAAGAGCGAGCGCGCCAAGGACAAGAAGAGCGCCTAGCTCCTCCGCCGTACGACGGGCCGTCTCCTCCGGGAGGCGGCCCGTCGGCGTTCTCCACATCGCCAGCTGTCGGGGCGTGGCGCTACAGCTGCCGCGCGCTGAGCCTCAGCCGGGTGGGAGCGGGCGCTGAGGCGGCGGTCCGTAGCCGTCGTCGACCACCTCGCCGTCCACCACGCCTCCCGCAGCACCGGTACCGCGGCCAGGGCGCCGCAGCCGGTCGGCCGCCATGCCGCCGAGCAGCCCGCCCACCCCGAGCCGCTTGGCGACCACCCCGGTCAGCATCCGGCGCAGCACGGCCCGGCTCGGCGGCAGCACGCAGGCCAGCCCGAAGAAGTCGGTCGCAAAGCCCGGGGTGAGCAGCAGCGCGCCGCCCAGGATGACCAGCGCCCCGTCGGCCACCTCCTTGGCCGGCACCCGCCCGGACTGCAGGGCGGTGCGGAACGCGCGCCAGGTCCTGGCGCCCTCGCGGCGCAGCAGGTACGCCCCGAGCAGGGACATGACGAGCAGCAGCGCGATGGTCGGCAGGGCGCCGATGACCTGGCCGACCTGGACGAGGACGTAGATCTCGACCAGCGGGACGACGACGAGCGCGACGACCAGGAGCGCGGGCATCAGCGGGCCGGCGTCGGGCGCACGCCGCGCGAACGACCGCTGGTGATCCCCCACCAGGCGACCCGCCAGACGGCCTCGAGCACGATGGAGCGGTTCATCTTCGACTCCCCGCGCTCGCGCTCGACGAACGTGATCGGCACCTCGACGACCTTCCACCCTGCCTTCCAGGACTGCCAGGCCAGGTCGATCTGGAAGCAGTACCCCTGCGAGGCGACGGTGGACAGCGGCAGCGAGTCGAGCACCTCACGGCGGTACGCCCGGTAGCCGCCGGTGGCGTCCTGCACCGGCAGGCGCAGCAGCGTGCGGGCGTAGGCGCTGCCGCCGCGGCTGAGGATCTCGCGGGACTTGGGCCAGTTGACGACCGAGCCGCCTGGCACCCAGCGGCTGCCGAGCACGAGGTCGGCGTGCTCCAGCGCGGCCAGCAATCGCGGCAGCTGCTCGGGCTGGTGAGAGCCGTCGGCGTCCATCTCGACCACGACGTCGTACCCGTGCTCCCTCGCCCAGGCGAAGCCGGCGATGTAGGCGCCGCCCAGGCCGTTCTTCTCGCTGCGGTGCAGCACGTGCACGCGGGGGTCGCCCGCGGCCAGCCGGTCGGCGATGTCGCCCGTGCCGTCGGGGCTGCTGTCGTCGACGACGAGCAGGTGCGCCTCCGGCACGGAGGTGACCAGCCGGCCCGCGATGACCTCGAGGTTCTCCTTCTCGTTGTACGTCGGGACGATCACGAGGACCCGGTCGATCGGCGCCCTCACGCGGCGCTCCGGCGACGCGCCAGCCCGAGGCCGACCAGGCCGGCAAGCGCCAGCGCGGCCTCGGGCCAGGCGCCCACCCGGGTCGCCAGCGTGCTGCCGTCGCGTACGGGCACGTCGTGCACGAGGACCTTCCGGGTGAAGACGGGGGCGTCGTCGACGACCTTCCCGTCCGGCGCGATCACGGCGCTGATGCCGCTGGTGGCGGCGACCAGGACGGTGCGGCCGTGCTCCACGGCGCGCAGTCGCGACATGGCCAGCTGCTGCTCGGTCTCGGCGCTGCGGCCGAAGCTGGCGTTGTTGGTCTGCACGACGATCAGCCTTCCTCCTCCGGTGACGACGTCGCGCACCAGGTCGTCGTAGGCCACCTCGAAGCAGATGACGTCACCGAGGCGCACCGGGCCGACGTCCAGCACGCCGACCTCGTCCCCCTTGGCGAAGTCGCGCGGCACCAGGTCGACCTTGCTGGTCACCTTGCGCACCAGCGAGCGGTACGGGATGTACTCGCCGAACGGCACCGGGTGCCGCTTGACGTACCGGCGGCCGGGACCGGACTGCGGGTCCCAGACGATGCCGGCGTTGCTGACCTGGTCCCCCGGCCCTTCCAGGACGGCTCCGACGAGCACCGGCACGCCGACGTCCTTGACCGCCGCGTCGATGACGTCGTACGCGTCGCGGTCGGTGAAGGGATCCAGGTCCGAGGCGTTCTCCGGCCACACGACGAGGTCGGGCGCCTCCTGCCTGCCGGCGCGGACGTCGGCGGCGAGCTCCCGCGTGGCCTGCACGTGGTTGGACAGCACGGCGGCCCGCTGGGCGTTGAAGTCGAGCCCGAGCCGCGGCACGTTGCCCTGGACGACAGCGACGCGGACGGTGTCGCCCCCGGTCGGCACCGGCACGAGCGCTGCGGCACCGAGCGCGAGCGCCACCGCGCCGAGGACGACCGGCAGGCGCACCAGCTGCAGCACCGACCAGGCGACCGCGCCGGCGAGCAGCGCGACGACGAAGGTCAGCAGCGGCGCCCCCCCGAGCGCCACGAGCGGCGTCAGCAGCGAGTCGCCCTGGCTGAAGGCCAGGCGCCCCCACGGGAAGCCGCCGAACGGGATCCTGTCCCGCAGCGCCTCCTGGCCGACCCAGAGCGCCGCGGTCCACAGCGGCCAGCCGGGCGCCCGGACGACCACGGCCAGCGCCGCGCCGAGCAGCGCGAAGAAGGCGGCCTGCAGCAGCGCCAGCGCGAGCAGCGCGCCGATGCCGGCGTTGGCCGCGGTCCACTCCACCAGGGGCAGGAACAGCGCGAGGCCGTGCAGCAGGCCCAGCGCCGCGCCGGTGCGGGCCGTGGCACCACGGCAGACCAGCGTGAGCAGGGCGACCGCCGGCAGGGCCAGCCAGGGCAGGTCGGCGGGCGGGAAGGCGGCGTAGAGCAGCAGCCCGGAGGCGACGGCGCCCAGGTGGCGCCAGCCCCGGAACGGGGACAGCCGGCGGGGCGGCTCCCCAGAAGGCGTCAGGGCCCGCTCCGCCGGCTGCTGCAGGCTCAAGGCTGCCCGGCTCTCCACCGGCTCCATCCTGCCTGATGACAGTGCCGGCGGGGGGTCCACCGGGGCAGGCGCTCGGGGCACTTCGGACCGACCTGACGGCCGCTGGGAGCGACCGGCCTGCCGTTGTCTACTGAGCCCGAGCGCCTGCCCGTTGGTGGACCGAGGGGGAGGCTAGTGGGCACCGCCCTTGGGCTGTCAACAGGCCGCTGACCTGCAGGTTTGCACTGTTTCCGCAGGTCAGGACGGGTGCGGTCCACACCGGCTGTTGGGGTCTTGATTGTGCGCCGTTCATGTGCTCCACACCGTGCGGCCGCGCACCACGGTGCGGCGGCAGACCGGGTCGTCGGCGGACAGGTCCGGCAGACCGGCCACTCCGGCCCGCGGATCGGTGGACCAGCCGGCCACGCGGTCGTCCGGCGCCTGCACCACGAGCTCCCCCGGCACGTCCCAGACCGCGAACGTGGCGGGCGCACCGGGAGCCAGCTCGCCCACGTCGTCGCGACGCGCTGCGCGCCAGCCGCCACGGGTGTGCGCGCTGAAGGCCGCGCGGGCCGACAAGCGGCTCGCCGGCGTGTGGTGCTGCACGGCAGCCCGCACCGCGCCCCACGGGTCGAGCGGGGTGACGGGGGCGTCCGAGCCGAACGCCAGCGGGACCCCGGCCGCAGCGAGCGCTGCGAGCGGGTTGCTGTCCCGGGTGCGCTCCCACCCCAGGCGGGCTTCGTACAGGCCGCCACGGCCGCCCCAGCGGGCGTCGAACACCGGCTGGACGCTGGCCACCAGGCCCAGGCGGCCCATCTCGCGGATGTGCTGCGGCAGCGGCACCTCGACGTGCTCGATCCGGTGCCGGGCAGCGCGCAGGAGGTCCAGCCCGACCTGCTCCGCCGCGGCCACGTAGCCGTCCAGCACCGCGGTCAGCGCGGCGTCGCCGATGGCGTGGAAGCCGGCCTGCAGCCCGGCGAGCGTGCACTCGACGACGTGCGCGGTGACCTGCTCCGCCGTCAGGTAGGCGTAGCCGGTGGTGTCCTCGTCGTCGTACCGCCGGTGCAGGCACGCGGTGTGGCTGCCCAGCGACCCGTCCGCGAACAGGTCTCCACCGGCCGCGACCGCACCCAGCTCGCGCGCGCGGACGGCCCCGCCGAGCTCGCCCCAGTAGCCCAGGACGTCCGGGCCCGGCTCCTCCCGCGCGAGGGCCAGCAGGGCGGTGAAGTCGTCCTCGCCGTCGATGCCGGGGCCGCCGCACTCGTGCACGCAGGCGACCCCCAGCGACGCGGCGTGCGCACGCAGCGCCCGCTGGGCCTCGCGCCGCTGCGGCAGCGTCAGCCCGGCGAAGGCGGCCTTGCGCACGACCGAGTGCTCCTCCTCGCGCACCCAGCCGTCCGGCGCGTCGATCTCCGGGGTGAGCGCCAGCAGGGCGCTGGAGGCGACGGCGCTGTGGCAGTCGGTGCGCGCGAGGTAGACGACGCCGCCGTAGCTGGCCCGGTCCAGCTCCTGCCGCGTCGGCGGCCGCCCCTCCGGCCAGCCGTCCTCCTCCCAGCCGGTGCCGAGGACCACTCCCCCGCGCGCCCTGCGGGCCGCCTGCTCCACCCGGTCCAGCAGCACCGCGAGCGACGGCGCGGACGCGAGGTCGAGGCCGGTCAGCGCCAGGCCGGCGGTCGTGGAGTGCACGTGCGCGTCGACGAAGGCCGGCGCGAGCCAGCCGTCCTCGAGGTCGACCGTGCTGTCCGCGCCGAGCGCGTCGGCGGCGCCCTCGTTGCCGACCCACGCGACGGTCTCGCCGTCCACGAGCAGCGCGGTGGCGAACGGGTCGGCCGGGCTGCGCACGCGGCCGTTGCGGTAGAGCGTCGTGGTCACGCCGGCGAGCCTAGGAGGAACCGATCCAGCCGGAGGATCGCCCGTCAGGGTGCTGGTCAGCGGGACGATCGCCGTCTACCGTGGGTAGATGACGACCATCGCGCCTCCCGCTTCCGTCACCCCGGCGACCGTGCACGACGTCCTGCGGCAGAGCATGCTCGTGGACGGCTTCGACATGGTGCTCGACCTCGAGGGCAGTCGCGGCAGCCGGCTGCTCGACGCCCGCACCGGCACGTCCTACCTCGACCTGTTCACCTTCTTCGCCAGCAGCGCGCTCGGCATGAACCACCCGGCCCTGGTCCAGGACGCCCTGTTCCGCGACGACCTGCTGACCGCGGCGATGAACAAGCCGAGCAACTCCGACGTCTACACCGAGGCCATGGCGCGCTTCGTCGCGACCTTCGCGCGGGTGCTCGGCGATCCGGGGCTGCCGCACCTGTTCTTCGTCGAGGGCGGGGCGCTGGCCGTCGAGAACGCCCTCAAGGTGGCGTTCGACTGGAAGTCGCGCTGGAACGAGAGCCACGGCATCGACCCCGCCCTCGGCACGAAGGTGCTGCACCTGCGGGACGCCTTCCACGGCCGCAGCGGCTACACGATGTCGCTCACCAACACCGACCCGGTGAAGGTCGCGCGCTTCCCGCAGTTCACGTGGCCGCGCATCGCGCCGCCGTACCTGTCGTCCTCGCACGGCGACGTCCAGGCGCGGGAGGCGGCGACGCTGGCCGAGGCCCGCGCGGCCTTCGAGGCGTACCCGCACGACATCGCCTGCTTCGTCATGGAGCCGATCCAGGGCGAGGGCGGCGACCACCACTTCCGTCCCGAGTTCCTGCAGGCGATGCAGGCGCTGTGCCACGAGCACGACGCGCTGTTCGTGCTCGACGAGGTGCAGACCGGCTGCGGCCTCACCGGCACCGCCTGGGCGTTCCAGCAGCTCGGCGTGCAGCCGGACGTCGTCGCCTTCGGCAAGAAGACCCAGGTGTGCGGCGTCATGGCCGGTGGCCGCGTCGACGAGGTGCCGGACAACGTCTTCGCCACCTCCAGCCGCATCAACTCCACCTGGGGCGGCTCGCTCACCGACATGGTCCGCGCCCGCCGCATCCTCGAGGTGGTCGAGAGCGAACGGCTCATCGCGCGTGCCGCCGAGCTCGGCCCGGTGCTCATGGGCCTGCTCGAGGACCTCGCCGCCGAGCACCCCGAGGTGACGGACGTACGAGGACGCGGCCTCATGTGCGCCTTCTCGCTGCCGACCGCGACGCTGCGCGACGCGCTGCTGGCCAGCCTGCGCGAGGATGAGCACGTGCTGCTGCTCGGCTGCGGCACGCGCAGCGTCCGCTTCCGCCCCGCCCTGACCGTCAGCCCCGAGGACCTCGCCGGGGGCGTCGCCGCCCTTGACCGCGTCCTCACCTCGAAGAAGGCCTCCGCATGAGCACCCGCATCGACTCGCACGTCAACGGCTCGCCCGTCCAGGGCACCGCCGGCACCATCACCTCGACCAACCCGGCGCAGCTGACCGACGTCGTCGGCGAGGTGTCGCTGGCCAGCAGCGACCAGGTGCTCGAGGCGTTCCGCGCCGCCAAGGCCGCGCAGCCCGCCTGGGCCGCCACCCCCGCTCCCGTGCGCGGGCAGGTCATCGCGCGCATCGGCCGTCTCGTGGAGGCGAACGCCGAGGCGCTCGCCCAGCTGGTCACCCGCGAGGTGGGCAAGCCGATCGCCGAGGCGCGCGGCGAGGTGCAGGAGATCGTCGACACCTGCGACTTCTTCCTCGGTGAGGGGCGTCGCCTCTACGGCCAGACGGTCCCGAGCGAGATGCGCGACAAGCAGCTGTTCACCTTCCGGGTGCCGGTCGGCGTCGCCGGCATCATCACGGCCGGCAACTTCCCGGTCGCTGTCCCGTCCTGGTACCTCGTGCCGGCGCTGCTCTGCGGCAACGCCGTCGTGTGGAAGCCGGCCGAGTACGCCGCTGCCCTGGGTGACGCGCTCACGCGCATCTTCGTCGCCGGTGGCCTCCCGGCGGGGGTGCTGAACACGGTGCACGCCGACGGTCCGTCGACCTATGACGGCCTCGAGAAGGCCTTGACGGCAGGCCTCGTCAACAAGATCGGCTTCACCGGCTCGTCCGAGGTCGGCGTCCGCATCGGCGAGCTGGCCGGCCGGCACCTGCAGAACCCGTGCCTCGAGCTGGGCGGCAAGAACCCGCTCGTCGTCATGCCCGACGCCGACCTGGACCTCGCCGCCGAGGGCGCGCTGTTCTCCGGCTTCGGCACCGCCGGGCAGCGCTGCACCTCACTCGGCGTCGCGATCGTGCACGACGACGTCTACGACGAGTTCCTCGCGAAGTTCCTCGCCCGTGTCGAGACCGCGGTCGTCGGCGACCCGACGGACGACTCGGTGCTGTACGGCCCGATGCTCGGCGAGCGCTTCCTCGACGGCTTCGAGAAGTGGCTCGGCGAGGTGCAGCCGCACCACGAGGTGCACGGCTCCACCGGCACCGGCCGCATCACTTCCGCCAACCCGCGCGAGGGCTTCGTCGGCGACCCGGAGGCCGGCGTCTTCGCGCACCCGGCCGTCGTCACCGGCGTGCGCCCGGAGGATGCGCTCTACCGCAACGAGACCTTCGGGCCGCTCGTCTCGGTCATGCGCTGCTCGTCGTTCGACGAGGCGGTGGAGCTGGCGAACGGCCACGGCTACGGCCTGTCGAGCGCCATCTACACCCGCGATGCGCAGACGGCGTTCCGCTTCCGCGAGCGGGTCAGCGCCGGGATGCTCAGCGTCAACAACTCGACCTCCGGCGCCGAGGCGCACCTGCCCTTCGGCGGCAACGGCAAGAGCGGCAACGGCTCGCGCCAGTCCGGCATCTGGGTGCTCGACCAGTTCACCCGCTGGCAGTCGATGAACTGGGACTACGCCGGCAAGCTGCAGAAGGCGCAGATGGACGTGGAGACGGCCATGGGCGACACCGAGTTCAGGCTCCTGCAGAGCCCCTGAGCCTCACCAGGTGACGCCGGCCGCGGCCAGCGCCGCCTCGGTCTCGAGCCGCCCGACCGCGCTCAGCGGCGGGCGGCTCGACGCCGTCAGCCCGACCGCGCGGCAGCACTCGTGCAGCGTCTCGTCGTACGCCAGGCCGATCGCCCGTAGCCGGCTAGCCCGCCCCGGCGCGTCCGAGCGGGCGGTGCGGACGTGGTCCAGCTCGAGCCGGCGCAGGTCCGCGACGAGCCGCTCCAGCGACCGCTCCGCCGGCACCCCGACGTCCGCGGTGCGCGGCCCGCGGATCCAGCGCTCCAGCCCCGCGCGCGCAGCAGAGAACGCCGCCGCCGGGGTGACGGCGAGCAGCAGGTAGACCAGGAGCGTGCGCACCCGACCAGGATGCGCCGCGGCGGCGGGGCGCGCCACAGGCGGAAGGGCGACATGGGCGGCACGGTCGAGGCGGTGAGCCGCAGCCCGCGGCACCGGTTCAGCAAGGAGGTCGTGGACCGCGTCCTGCTCGTCCAGGGACACGGCGTCGAAGGCGACGCGCACGCCGGCGCGACGATCCAGCACCGCTCGCGCAAGCGGTGGCGGCCGAACGACCCCAACCCGCGACAGGTGCACCTGCTGCACGCCGAGCTGCTGGACCTGCTGCGGGACAAGGGGTTCCACGTCTGCCCCGGTGATGTCGGCGAGAACGTGCTGACCCGCGGCGTGGACCTGCTGGCGCTGCCCCGCGGCGCCCGCGTGCGCCTCGGCGACGACGCGGTCGTCGAGGTGACCGGGCTGCGCAACCCGTGCGTGCAGATGGACCGGTTCCAGGACGGCCTCATGGAGGCGGTGCTGCGGCGCACCGACGACGACGAGCTGGAGCGGCTCGCCGGCGTCATGGGCGTGGTGGTGGCCGGCGGCGAGGTGCGCCCCGGGGACGCCGTGCGGGTGGAGCTCCCCGAGGGAGAGCACCAGCCCCTGAAGCCGGTCTAGCGGACCTCGCGCGACCGGTCGGTCTGGCCCACCGACGGGTACGGCTCGTCGCCGCTCTCGCTGACCAGCTCCTCGAACACCTCGCGGAAGTGCAGCATCCCCTGCCGGACCTGCTCGGTGTCCGCGCCCTCGCTGGAGTTGGCCTGCTCGATCGCGTGCCCAGCGCGGAAGCCGTCCAGCACGTGCGTGTGCTCCACCGAGAGCATGTCCTCCTGCGTGCGCAGGTCGTCGGTCGGGAAGCCGCGCTCGGCCATCAGCCGGGTCAGCAGCGCGTCGGCCTCCGACAGCGCCAGCACGGGGGCGTCGATGAAGCGGCTCTGCACGCCCTCCCACGCGGTCAGGTAGCGCTGTCGGCTGGCCGCGGACAGCGGCCGGATCTGCAGCTGCTCGTGGCGCGCCTTGCGCTCGGCCAGCTCGCGCTCGGCGTCGCGGCGCTTGTCGCGGGTCTCCACCGTGCGGTCGTACTCGGAGCCGAACGTGCCCTTGAGCTCGGAGGTGCGCTTGCGCCGGCGGCTGACGACGGTCAGCGCGAGGACGAGCAGCACGGCGAGGGCGGCGAGGACGATCAGCAGGATCTCGTTCGTGTTCATGGCGGCTCCTCGCGAGGGGTGTGTCCTGCCGGTCTGCCCCTCCCGACCAGGCGCAACCGGATCGTCACGCTGCGTAGTTGGATCGATCAGGGGTACGACAGCGGCATGACGCTGAACCCGACGACCGCGCAGGTGCTCGACGAACTGCCGCCGGAGGTGGTGCTGCAGACGGTGCCGGTACTCGTGCGGCTGCGCAGCGATGCTGCGGACGAGCGTGCGGCGGTCGCCGACGTGACGGCTCGGCTGGAGCCGGTGCGCGGCTTGTACGACGAGGTGCTGGTCGAGCGGCAGGAGGACGACGGGAGCTTCTTCGTCGTCGGCCGGTTCGTCACGGTGAGTGTCGACGTGCACACCGCGGTCGTGGGCGTGACGGAGACGCTGGCCGGCGCGGGTGTGCCGGTGGACGAGGTCTGGGCCGCCTTCTAGACCGGGCGCGCTGCCAGCTGCCGCACCGTGGCCTCCAGGTCGCCGCGGGACACCACGCCCTGCGAGCGGCCGACCTCGCTGCCGTCGGGGCCGAACACGACAAGCGTCGGGATGCTCCGGATCTGCAGCAGCTGCGCGGTGCGTGGATTCGCGTCGACGTCGCACTTGGCGAAGCGGACGGGGCCGTCGTGGGCGCGGGCGACCGCCTCGTAGACCGGCGCGAAGGAGCGGCACGGGGCGCACCAGCCGGCCCAGAAGTCGACGACGGTCCAGCCGCCCTCGGTCAGGTCGAAGAAGGTGCCGTCGTCCACCACGAGCACCGGGCTCGGGCCGTCGTGCACCACCTCCGGCCCCAGCTCGGCGGCAGGCTCGGGGCGGCGGCGGAACACCGCCCCATCCTCCCCTACGCCTTGACCCGGTACCAGTTCGGCGAGGTGTTGGGCGGCGGGTCGTAGGTCGCCTTGACCACCAGCAGGTTCGGAGCGCCGCTGGCGATGCCGGCGGCCACCGCGTCGGCGAGCTCCTCGACCGTCACCTCGCGAGCGGCCACCCGGAAGGCGTGCGCCATCGCGACGAAGTCCGGCGGCTCGAGCTCCGTGCCGACGGGCTGCTCGCCGTCCTTGGTGAAGTCGTAGCGGAGCATCCCGTAGCCGCCGTCGTCGACCAGCACGACCGTCACCGGCAGCTGCTCCTGCGCGGCGGTCGCGAGGTCGCCGCAGCCGAACAGGAAGCCGCCGTCGCCGACCACGGCGACGGTCGGGCGGCCAGACAGCGCGGCGCCCAGCGAGGCGGGGAAGCCGAAGCCGAGGGTGCCCCAGCCGACCGGGTAGGCCAGCCCTCGCGGCTGCTGCACCCGCCCGTAGCCGCCGTACCAGTATCCGGCCACGCACATGTCCGCGACCAGCACCGCGTCCGCCGGCAGGGCCGCCTCCAGCGCGTCCAGGAACGGCATGGCCGGCCGCGCCCCCACCGGCGACCACCAGGGTGCTCGGCTCTCGTCGTCCTTGAGCTCGAACAGCAGGCGCAGCAGGGCTTCCCGTGCGTCGGCGCGCACCAGGACGTCCGGCGCGTAGTTGACCGGCTCCACCAGGTCGAGCGTCACCAGCGTGGGTGGCTGCGGCTGGCGGAACCCTTGGGTGTTCATCGCGTCCAGGTCGCTGCCGACGACGAGCACCAGGTCCGCGGCGTCCCACAGCGCGCCCGCCTCGGGGCTGTGCGGCGGCAGGGCGACGTGCGCCGGCGAGTCCGGCGGGACCAGCCCGCGACCGCCGTACGACGACAGCGCCGGCGCGCCGAGCCGCTCCGCGAGGCCTGTGAGCTCCTGGGCGGCGCCGGCAGCGGTGGCGCCTCCGCCGGCCCAGACCAGCGGCCGCTCGGCGGCACGGAGGGCGGCGACCGCGTCCTCCACCCGCAGCACGCGCTGGTCGCTGTCGCGCGGCACCGGCACCTCCACCGGCTCGGGGACCTCGGCCGACAGCAGGTCCGTCGGCACCTCCAGGTACACCGGCCGGCGCGGCGCGCGCATGGCGAGCCGACCTGCCTGCACGACCCGCTCGTGCAGCTCCTCGGCGCGCTCGACCCGAAACGTCGCCTTGGTGACCGGGCGGAAGAACGACGCCTGGTCGGTCGTCTCGTGCAGCACGCCGCGGTACTGCCCCTCGCGGCGCACCGTCGTCGGGATGTCGGTCGCGATGACGAGCAGCGGCGAGTGGCAGGACCACGCCTCGCCGGTCGCGGCGACGACGTTCGCGGCACCCGGCCCGGTCGTCGTGATGGCGACGCCCAGCCGTCCGGTCGCGCGGGCGTAGCCGTCCGCGGCGTAGCCCGCCGTCTGCTCGTGCCGCACACCGACCAGCCGCACCCCTGACCCCGAAAAACCCTTCCATGCAGCCAGGTTGTGCACCCCCGGCAGCCCGAAGGCGACCTCCACCTCGAGGTCGCGCAGCGCCGCGACCAGCACCTCACCGCCTGTCGGCACCGACGACCTCCTCCACCTGTGAGTCCGAGAGGCCGAGGGCGGAGAGCACCTCGACCGTGTGCTGGCCCAGCAGCGGCGGCGCCCGTCGCACGCGCGGGCGCTCGCCGTCGAGCCGGTACGGCGAGCCGACCACGCGCACCGGGCCGGCCGGGTGCTCGACCTCCTGCAGCTGGCCGGTCGCCTGGAGCTGCGGGTCCTCGGGCAGCGACGCGAGGTCCTGAACGACGGCGCACGGCACCCCGGCGGCGTCCAGCACGAGCGCCCACTCCGCCGCCGTCCGCTGCGAGAACACCTGCTGCATCGACGTCTTCAACGCAGCCCGGTTCGCTACCCGGCCGGCGTTCGTGCGCCACTGCTCCGGAGCGTCCAGACCGACGGCGGCGGCCAGCGCCGCGAACTGCCCGTCGTTGCCGGCGCCCACGACCAGCGGCCGGTCCGCGCACGGCACCGGGCCGTACGGCGCGATGTTCGGGTGGTCGTTGCCGCCGAAGCTCGGGATCCGGCCGCCGACGAGCGCGTTGGACGCTTGGTTGACCAGCATCGAGACGGCCGCCTCGAGCAGCCCGACCTCCACGCGCAGCGGCGTGCGGGCGACCAGACCCGCGAGCGCGCCGACGGCGGCGTACAGACCGGTGACCACGTCCGCGACGGCGACTCCGACCTTGGTCGGCTCGTGGGTGCCGGTCACCGACATCAGGCCGCTGCGGGCCTGCGCCATCACGTCGTAGCCCGGCTGCTCCCCCGACGGTCCGTCGCCGCCGGCACCGCGGACCGACACCCACACGGCGTCGGCCTCGGCGCGCACCTCGTCCAGCCCCAGGGCGGTGAGGTGCCGTGGCAGGAAGTTCTCGACCACGACGTCCGCGGCCGCGACCAGCCGGCGCACCACCGCGCGGCCCTCGGGGCGCGTCAGGTCGAGCGCCACCGAACGACGGTCCCGGTTGACGGAGAAGAAGTAGGCCGCGTCCTCGCCGTGGAACGGCGGGCCCCAGTGGCGGGTGTCGTCGCCGAGCAGGGGCCGCTCCACCTTGAGCACGTCGGCGCCGAGGTCGGCCAGCACCATGCAGCAGTACGGGCCGGCCAGCACGCGGGACAGGTCCAGGACCCGCACGCCCCCGAGCGGTCCCTGCGGCGCCAGTCCCTGCGGCCATCCCGGCCCCGCGTCCAGCGCGGTCTGCAGCTCCGTCGCGGTCATCGCGGCCAGCCTTCCACGGCGGCCCGACCCGAGATCGCTGCAACACGCATGAGATGGGCGCGCAGGGGCAGGGTCGGGCTGAGCCCGTGATCAACGGGACTGCGATCACGACGAGGAGGTCGGGATGCGCGCCACAGCCCTGCTCGCGGCGGCCCTGTTCACGGCCCCGTTGGCTGCCTGCGGCGGTGGGGACGACACCGCCGGCGGGCCGCCCACGGTCAACTGGTACATCGGCAACGAGGGCTGGCTGCCCGACGTCATCGAGGCGTGCAACGCCGAGGCGTCCGGCGCCTACCGGATCGTCGCCGAGTCGCTGCCGACCAATCCGGACCAGCAGCGCGAGCAGCTGGTCCGGCGCCTGGCCGCCCGCGACGACTCCATCGACCTCATCGGCATGGACGTCGTGTGGACCGGCGAGTTCGCCAAGGCCGGCTGGATCACGCCGTTCGAGGAGGGCGAGCTGGAGAACGTGGGCAGCGCGGAGCAGGTCCTCAAGGGCCCGTTCGAGAGCGCGCAGTTCGACGACCAGCAGTACGGCGCCCCGCTGAACAGCAACACGCGCCTGCTCTGGTACCGCAAGAGCATGCTCGGCGACCGGCCGGTCCCCAAGACGTGGGACGAGCTGCTCGACACCGCCGAGGAGCTCGACGTCAAGGTGCAGGAGACGGGCAAGCGCGCGGAGAGCCTGGTCGTGTTCTTCAACGCCCTGCTCGAGAGCGCCGGCGGCTCGATCGTGCAGCCGACCGAGGACGGCACCACCGAGCTCGACCTGCCGGAGGAGCCGACCAAGAAGGCGCTCGAGATCATGCGCCGCTACGCCGACTCGGCTGCGGCGCCGGCCGCGCTGTCCACCTCCGCAGAGGACGACAACCGCCTGGCCTTCGAGTCCCCCGACAGCGACAGCGCCTTCATGCTGAACTGGCCGTACGTCTATCCCAGCGTGCTCGAGGCCGACCCCGAGCTGGCCAAGGACTACGGCTGGGCCCCGTACCCGGCCGTCGTCGAGGGCCAGCCCGCTCGCCCCGCGCTCGGCGGCTACAACCTCGGGATCGGCAGCTACACCAGGGACCGGGACGCGGCGCTGGCCGCGGTCAACTGCCTCACCAAGCCCGAGCAGCAGCGCACCATCGCCACCACGGGCGGGCAGCCGTCGGTGCTGCGCGAGCTCGGCGACGACCCCGAGCTGCTGAAGCAGCTGCCGTTCCTGCCCATCATGACCGAGCAGCTGGAGAACGCCGCGCCGCGCCCGGTGTCCCCGCAGTACAACGACATCTCACTCGCGGTGCGCCAGGTGCTGCACCCGATGCAGGACATCGACCCGGAGAAGTCCTACGACGATCTGAAGGACCTGCTCGAGCGGGCCCTCAAGAGCCAGGCGGTGCTCTAGATGACAGCGACCACCACGGCACCTGCGAGCCGCAAGCGCTCGGGGGGGCCGGTCAAGACGACCGACCGGGCCAAGGCCGAGCGCAACCTCGGGCTGAAGCTGGCCGCGCCTGCGGCGATCATCATGCTGCTCGTCACCGCCTACCCGATCTGCTACGCGGTCTACCTGAGCCTGTTCCGCTACGACCTGCGCGTGCCGGAGGAGAACGCGTTCGTCGGGCTCGACAACTACGTGCTGATCCTCACCAGCGGCGTCTGGTGGGAGGCGGTGCTGGCGACCGCGGTCATCACCGTCATCTCGGTGGCGATCGAGCTCGTCATCGGCCTGGCCTTCGCGCTGGTCATGCACCGCGCGATCTTCGGCCGGCGCACGGTCCGCACCGCGATCCTCATCCCCTACGGGATCATCACCGTCATCGCGGCCTTCGCGTTCCGGTTCGCGGTGCAGCCCGACACCGGCTTCATCGGCGACGTGAACCCGCTCGGCGGGACCATCGGCTCCTTCGCGACGATCATCATCACCGAGGTCTGGAAGACCACGCCGTTCATGTCGCTGCTGCTGCTGGCCGGTCTGGCCACCGTGCCGGAGGAGCTGCAGGAGGCGGCCAAGGTCGACGGCGCGACGGCGTGGCAGCGCCTGTGGAAGGTGACGCTGCCGAACATGAAGTCGGCGATCCTCGTCGCCCTGCTGTTCCGCGCGCTGGACGCGTTCCGCATCTTCGACACCGTCTACGTGCAGACGGCCGGGCAGTTCAAGAGCCAGACCATCAGCGGGCTGGGCTACAACGCGCTCATCAGCCGCGTGAACCTCGGGCTCGGCTCGGCGATCTCGATCCTGCTCTTCCTGATGATCATCGCGATCGCCTTCCTGTTCGTGAAGGGCTTCAAGACCAACCTCGGCACCGTGAAGGGTGAGGACTGATGACGGCCTCGACGATCGGCGCCGAGCGCATCGGCGCGACCACCGCACCGGCGAAGGCAGGCACCACCAAGGGCGCGGCCAAGCAGCCGGGCAGCGGCGCCATCTGGAAGATCGGCACCGCCGTCATCGTGGCGTACGCGCTGTTCCCGGTCCTGTGGATCCTGTCGCTGTCGCTCAAGCCGGCCGCGGACGTCGGGGACGGCAAGCTCATCCCGACCAACCCGAGCCTGGGCAACTACCGCGACATCTTCACCAGCGGCGAGTTCGTGCGGCCGCTCATCAACTCGATCGGCATCTCGCTCATCACCACCGCGATCGCCGTGGTCATCGCGGCCTTCGCCGCCTACGCCATCGCGCGGCTGGACTTCCCCGGCAAGGCGCTGCTGCTGTCCGGCGCGCTGGCGATCGCGATGTTCCCGCCGGTCAGCATCATCGGCCCGCTGTTCAACATCTGGCGCGCCACCGGCCTGTACGACACCTGGCCCGGCTTGATCCTGCCGTACATGACCTTCGCGCTGCCGTTGGCCATCTGGACCCTCGCCGCCTTCTTCAGGGAGATCCCGTGGGACCTCGAGCAGGCCGCGCAGGTGGACGGCGCCACGCCGTACCAGGCGTTCCGCAAGGTGATCCTGCCGCTGGCCCTGCCCGGCGTGTTCACCAGCGCGATCATCGTGTTCATCTTCTGCTGGAACGACTTCCTGTTCGCCATCTCGCTGACCTCCACCGAGGCCGCGCGCACGGTGCCGGCAGCCACCGCGTTCTTCACCGCGAGCAGCAACTTCATCAACCCGACCGGTCAGATCGCCGCGGCGGCCATCGTCGTCACGGTGCCGATCATCATCATGGTGCTGGTCTTCCAGCGCCGCATCGTCGCCGGCCTCACCGCCGGTGCAGTGAAGGGATAACGGCGTCATGGCAGCCATCACGATGCGCGGCATCACCAAGCGGTACGCCGACGGCACCGAGGCCGTGAAGAGCGTCGACCTGGACATCGCCGACGGCGAGTTCGTCATCCTGGTCGGGCCGTCCGGGTGCGGGAAATCGACGCTGCTCCGGATGATCGTGGGCCTGGAGGACATCTCCGACGGCGAGATGAGGATCGGCGACGACATCGTCAACGACCGCGCTCCCAAGGACCGCGACCTGGCGATGGTGTTCCAGAACTACGCGCTCTACCCGCACCTGTCGGTGCGCGAGAACATGGCCTTCCCGCTGCGCCTGCAGAAGGTGCCGGAGGCCGAGATCATGAAGCGCGTGGAGGAGGCCGCGGCCGTCCTCGAGCTGACCGAGAACCTGGACCGTAAGCCGGCCAACCTGTCCGGCGGCCAGCGCCAGCGCGTCGCGATGGGTCGCGCGATCGTGCGCGACCCCAAGGCGTTCCTGTTCGACGAGCCGCTGTCCAACCTCGACGCCAACCTGCGTGTCCAGATGCGCACCGAGATCGCGCGCATCCAGAAGAAGTACGGCACCACGACCGTGTACGTGACGCACGACCAGACCGAGGCCATGACCCTGGCCGACCGCGTCGCGGTGCTCCGCAAGGGCGTCGTGCAGCAGGTCGACTCGCCGCGCAACCTCTACAACTCCCCCGCGAACCTGTTCGTCGCCGGGTTCATCGGCTCGCCGTCGATGAACCTCGTGCCCGGCCTGCTGACCGGCACGTCGCTGCAGCTGCCGTTCGGCACGCTGGAGCTGCCGTCCGACGTCGCGCAGCGCCTGGGCAACGCGCAGGCCGGCGAGCGGCAGGTCATCGTCGGCATCCGGCCCGAGCACTTCGAGGACGCGTCGATGGTCAGCGACGACGTCAAGGGACAGGGGATGCTGTTCCAGAACCGCATCGAGAACATCGAGTGGCTCGGCTCCGAGCTCTACGCCTACCTGCCCTACACCGGCGGCGACGCCATCGGCCGGCAGCTCGACCAGCTGGCCGGTGACCTGGACATGGAGCAGAGCAGCGGCGACGAGTCGCAGCTCGTGGCACGCCTCGACGCCGCCAGCCGGGTGCGGGAGGGCGAGGACGCCGAGATCTGGCTCGACTCCCGCAAGATCCACCTGTTCGACCCGGAGACCGGCGAGGCGCTGGCCCGGCCGCCCGTCGCCTGAGCCTGCTGACCTGAGCCCCGGCCGAACCGGCCGGGGCTCAGTCGCGCCGGCGCTTGCCGTCGGTGAGCAGGCTGAGCTGTGCGACGACGCTGTCGTCCCACCGGTGCGTGCGCAGCACCAGGTAGCGGTCCTTGGCGAAGCGCAGGTAGACCGCGGCGTCCTGCGCCCCGTCACCCGGGTGCAGGCCGGCCTCGCGCAGCATCGACAGGACCGGCTCGTACTCCTCGGAGAACCACTCCAGCGCGACCTCGTGCCGGTCCAGCAGCCGGGCGCGCTCCTGCATGCGGCGGAAGCCCCACGCCTCGACGCCCTCCGCGAGCACCGCCCAGTCGTTCGGCTCGCTCAGCACGATGCGCTCGCGCAGGAGCGCCGGCAGCGGGACCCGCTCGCGGAACAGCCGCTCGTGCCCCTTGAGCGGCAGGTCGGAGATGCGCAGGTCGCTGCCGGCGTCGACGGCCGTGCGCACGAGGGTGACGCGGGCGGCGACGACGTCGCGGCCGAGCGCGCGCAGCACGGCGACGCGGTGGTGGCCGTCGCGCACGAAGTGCACGTCGCCGACGCGGTACAGGTCGACGGGAGGCAGGTCCTCGCCGCGCCGGACCGCAAGGGCCAAGCGCTCGAAGCGTCGCCGGGTGAGGTCGCTGGTGGGGCGGAACTGCCGGTCGAAGCCGGTCACGCGGTCGACCGACCCGACGATGCTGTCCAGCTCCACGGTCTGCAGCCCCAGCGACTGCTCGCCGCGGTGGCCGAGCGCTCCCACGACCTCGTCGAACGGCAGCAGCACGTCGACGTCGCCCTCGCGCATGCGCAGCCGCGCGGCCAGGCGGGCCAGGACGGCGCGGCGGCGCGCCCGGGCGAAGTCGTCCCGGGAGTCCGCCGCGGGGAACCCCGTGTCCACACCAACCCCCTCCCCCACGACCGGCGCGTCAAGCGCGACGCACCTAGCCTCCGAGCATGGCTCAGAACCCCCGGGCGCTCGGCCAACCCGAGCTCGACTTCCTCACCGAGCGGCACCTGGCGACGCTCACGACGCTGCGGCCGGACGGCACGCCGCACGTCGTGGCCGTCGGCTTCACCTGGGACGCCGAGACCGGTCTGGTCCGCGTCATCACCAACGGCACCTCCCGCAAGGCGGCGCACGTGCGAGCCGGCTCACCGAGGGCGGTCGTCGCGCAGGTGGACGGCCGCCGCTGGCTGTCGTTGGAGGGCGTGCCGACGGTGAGCGACGACCCGGAGCGGGTGGCCGAGGCCGTGCGCCGGTACGCCGTGCGCTACCGCCAGCCGAGGGAGAACCCGCGCCGCGTCGTCATCGAGATCGCCGTGGACCGGGTGCTGGGCAAGGGGTAGTCCCACGGCAGGCAGGGGTCGCGTGAGGCGCGTCGAACACCTCCTCGTGGGCGACAGCGGCGGCACGAGGCTCCTGGCCCGGCTGCGGGGGCTGGACGACCGGGTGCTCGGCAGGCCCAAGCCGCCGAGCCCGCGGGCCTACCGCAACGGCTTCGCGTGGTCCGTCCTCGCCGTGCTCGCGCTCCTCCTGCTCGCGGTGCTGACCGGGAGCACCTCCTTCGTCGTCGGCACCGGCGGCCTCCTCGGGGTCCTGATCGCCAACGCGTTCCGCTGGTGGAGCACCGAGCAGGCACGGCGTCCGGTGATGCGGATCGGCATCGCGTGCGGCCTCGGTGCGGTGCTGGCGGCCTCGGCCCTCACCTGGGCGACCTTCGGGTCCTGGGTCGACCCCGCGACCTCGCCGCTGCCGCCCCGCGTCCGCGAGGCCGAGCCGACCCAGTTGGTGCAGTGCGACGAGACACCGCAAGGCCGCGGCTACGCCTACCAGGCGCCCGTCTCGGAGACCCCGCGCTGCGAGAACGGCGCCGAGCCCCGGGTCCTGCTGCGCCCCTGAGCCGGCGCCGCGACTACGCCGCAGGCGGCGGTGTGCGGCCCTCCCAGGGCGTGCTGAGCACCACCGTCGTGCGCGTCGACACCGCGGCCGCCGCGCGCACCTCCTGCAGCAGCTGCTCCAGCTCGGCTGGCCCCGCGACGCGCACCTTCAGGATGTAGCTCTCGGTCCCGGCGACGCTGTGGCAGGCCTCCACCGCGTCGAGGTGCCGCAGCCGCTCAGGTGCGTCGTCCGGCGCGGCCGGGTCAATCGCCTGGATCGAGATGAACGCCGACAGCGGGAGGCCCGCCGCGACCGGGTCCACCACGGCGCGGTAGCCGGCGATGGCGCCGCGCTGCTCGAGCCGGCGCACGCGCTGGTGCACGGCGCTGGTCGACAGCCCGGTGTCGCGGGCGAGGTCGGCGTAGCTGCGCCGGCCGTCCTCAGCCAGCAGGCGCAGCAGCGACCGGTCCAGCTCGTCGAGCGGGAGCGCCGTCGTCATGTGGTGAGCGACCGGCCGATGACCAGCCGCTGGATCTGGTTGGTGCCCTCGAAGATCTGCATGATCTTGGCCTCGCGCAGGTAGCGCTCGGCCGGGAAGTCCTCGACGTAGCCGTACCCGCCGAGGACCTGCACCGCGTCGGTCGCGACGCGCATGGCGGTGTCGGTGCAGAAGAGCTTGGCCATCGAGGCCTGCGGGCCGTACGGCCGGCCGGCGTCGCGCAGCCGCGCCGCCGACAGGTACAGCGCGCGCGCCGCCTCCACCTGCGTCGCCATGTCGGCGAGCATGAACGACAGCCCCTGGAAGTCGGCGATGCGCTGGCCGAACTGCTTGCGCTCCTTGGCGTAGTCCACCGCGAGGTCCAGCGAGGCCTGCGCGTGGCCGACCGCGCAGGCAGCGATCCCGAGCCGGCCGCCGTCCAGGGCGCTCAGCGCGATGCGGAAGCCGACGCCCTCCTCGCCGAGCAGCCGGTCCGCCGGGACGCGCGCGCCCTCCAGCGTGATGCTCGCGGTCGGGCTGGAGCGCAGGCCCATCTTCTTCTCCGGCGGCTGCGCGTGCAGACCGGGCGTCGAGGCATCGGCCAGCAGGCACGAGATCCCCTTCGGACCAGGGCCTCCCGTGCGCACCATGAGGTTGTAGAAGTCCGCGTGGCCGCCGTGCGTGACCCAGGCCTTGGTGCCGTCGACCACGTAGTCGTCGCCGTCGCGCGCGGCGCGCGTCACCAGCGCCGCCGCGTCCGAGCCGCTGCCGGCCTCCGACAGGCAGTACGCCCCGAGCAGCTCGCCGCCGAGCATCTCCGGCAGCCAGCGCTCCTTCTGCTCGGCCGTCCCGAACGCCGCGACCGGGTAGCAGGACAGCGTGTGGACGCTGACGCCCACCCCGACGGCGAGCCACCCGCGGCTCAGCTCCTCGAGCACCTGCAGGTAGACCTCGTACGGCTGCCCGCCGCCGCCGAGCTCCTCGTCGTAGGCCAGCCCGAGCAGGCCCGCCTTGCCGAGCGTGCGGAACAGCTCGCGCGGGAACTCGGCGCGGCTCTCCATCTCGGCGGCGCGCGGTGCGACCTCGCCGTGGACCAGGTCGCGGGTGAGCTCGAGCAGGGCCCCGGCCTCGGCGGAGGGCAGCGAGCGGACGACGGGCGGCATGAGACGGAGGTTAGACGCGCGAGCCGTGACAGGCTCCGTGGAAGGGTGAAGGCGTGCCCGGACAGCTGACCCTGCTCGACGCCCCCTCGCTCTGGTACCGCGCGTTCCACGGCGTGCCCGAGTCGATCACCGCTCCCGACGGCTCCCCGGTCAACCTGGTGCGCGGCACGATCGACCTCATCGCGCGGATCGTGCGCGACACGCGCCCAGCCCGTCTCGTCGCCTGCCTGGACCACGACTGGCGGCCCGCCTTCCGCGTCGCCGCGATCCCGTCGTACAAGGCACACCGGCTCGCGGAGAACGGCGCGGAGGCCGAGCCGGCGACGCTCCCCCACCAGGTCGGGGTCCTGCTCGACGTGCTCGACGCGGTGGGCATCGCCACCGCGGGCGTCGACGGGTACGAGGCGGACGACGTCCTCGGCACGCTGTCCGCGCGGGAGACCGGCGCGGTCGACGTCGTCACCGGCGACCGAGACATGTTCCAGCTGGTGCGCGACGAGGGACCCGTCCGCGTGCTCTACACGGTCGAGAAGATGGCGCCGTACACGCCCGGCACCGTCGCCGCGAAGTACGGCATCCCCGGCACGGCCTACGCGGAGTACGCCGTGCTGCGCGGGGACCCCTCCGACGGGCTGCCCGGCGTGAAAGGGGTCGGCGACAAGACGGCCGCGGCCCTGGTCAGCCGCTTCGGGTCGGTGGCCGGCATCCTCGCCGCGCTGGACGCCGGCGAGCAGGACGGCTTCCCGGCCGGTGCGCGCGCCAAGCTCGAGGCGGCGCGCGACTACCTGGCCGTCGGGCCGCTCGTGACGCACGCGGTGCGCGACCTGCCGGTGCCCGAGCTGGACGACGCGCTGCCGCGGGTGCCCCGCGACCCGGCGCGGGTGGTGGAGCTGAGCGACCGGTGGGGGCTGGACAGCCCGCTGGACCGGCTGCTCAAGGCGTTCGAGATCGCGCACTCGGGCTGACGCCGGTGCCGTCGTCTGGGACGATGGCTACCGATGAGCAACGCCTTCAACGTCCGCACCCGTGCCGCCGACCTGGCCGACGCCGCCGCTGCCGAGCTGGACGTGCTCGTCGTCGGGATGGGCGCCACCGGGGCGGGCGTCGCCCTCGACGCGGCCAGCCGCGGGCTGCGCGTCGCCGTCGTCGACATGGGAGACCTGGCCAGCGGGACCAGCAGCAAGAGCAGCAAGCTCGTGCACGGCGGGCTGCGGTACCTGGAGAACTACGAGTTCGGCCTGGTCCGCGAGGGCGTCACCGAGCGGCAGCTCCTCCTGCGCCTCGCGCCGCACCTGGTGCGCCCGATGGACTTCCTCTACCCGGTCTGGCCGGACACCGCCAAGCGCCGGCTGCTCGGCCTCGGGCTGACGACCTACGACGTGTTCGCGCTCGCCATGTCCGGCGGCACGGGGGTGCGCCGGCACGAGCGCATCACCGCCGAGGAGGCCGTCGCGCTCGCGCCGGCGCTGGCCGAGAGCGGCCTGCTGCACTCCTACCTCTACGGCGACTGCGCCACCGACGACGCGCGCCTGGTGCTCGCCGTGGTGCAGGCGGCGCGCTCCTTCGGCGCGCTGACGGTGCCGTACGCCGAGGTGACTGGGCTGCTCAGCACCGACGGCACGGTGCGCGGGGCGACCGTCCGCGACCGCGTCGCCGGCCGCGACGTCGAGCTGCGCGCCCGCTACATCGTGAACGCGACCGGCGTCTGGGTGGACCGCCTGCAGGCGCTCGAGTCGCCGGGGCGTCCAGCGGTCGTGCAGCCGAGCAAGGGCGTCCACGTCGTCGTGCCGCACGACCGGCTGCCCCTGCGCGAGGCCTCGATCCTGCTGCCCAGCCGGCAGGGCGACGGCCGCTCGATGTTCGCGATCCCGTACGGCGAGCAGACGATCCTGGGCACCACGGACACGCCGTACGACGGCCGGCTCGAGGACCTCTCGCTCACGGGCGCAGACCTGGAGTACGTGCTGGCCGCGGGCAACGACGTCTTCCGCGCCGGTCTCACCCCCGACGACGTGCTCGGCGCGTGGGCCGGTGCGCGGCCGCTGATCCGTGAGGCGGGGGCGACGTCGATGAAGGACGTCAGCCGCCGGCACACGCTGGTCGAGGGCGACGGCGGCCTGCTGACCATCACCGGCGGCAAGCTGACGACCTACCGGCGGATGGCGCGCGACGTCGTCGACCGGATCGTGGAGCGGGACGGCCGCAGGGCCCGCTGCCGCACGGACGAGATACCGCTCGGGAGCACCGCGCCGCTGGAGCAGGTCCGCAGCGAGGTCGTGACGGCTGCGGCCACGCTGGGGCTGGACGAGCGGGTGGCGGACGGCCTGGTGCGCCAGCACGGGGAGCGGGCGCACGAGGTCCTGTCGCTGGTGGCCGCTGATCCTGACCTCGGCCAGCTGCTGTCACCGTGGGCGCCGCACATCCTCGCGGACGTGGTGCACGCGGCGCGGGCCGAGGGCGCGGTGACGCTGGACGACGTGCTGGGCCGACGGATGCGCCTGTCGCTGCGGGCCAAGGACGCCGGTCTGCCGTCTGCGCCGCTGGCCGCGCGGCTGCTCGCCGCAGAGACGGGACGGGACGAGGACTGGGCGTCGGCGCAGGTCGTGGCCTACGCCGACGCGGTGCGGCGAGAGCGCGGCGTGCTCGGGCTCGACGGCGTGATGAGCGAGCTCAGCGCGGCGGGCTAGCCGCCCTGGTGGAAGGCCCCGGCGTCGTCCGGGGGCGTCGGGTCCATCGTGTCGCGCAGCCAGTGCTCGGGCAGGACGACGTGCCGCGGGCCCTGCACGTGGCCGCGCGGCAGCAGCTCGGAGCCGGCCGGCAGCTCGGCGGCGGGCTCCAGCGCGTCGAGCAGGTCGTCCAGCTCAGCCAGCGAGGACGCCATGGCGAGCGCCTTGCGCGCGGAGCCGCCGACCGGGTAGCCGGTCATGTACCAGCCGGTGTGCCGGCGGAAGTCGCGCACCGCGAACCCCTCGTCGCCGCGCGCCTCCACGAGCATCCGGGCGTGCTTCTTCATGACCGGGACGACGTCGCCGATGCGCGGCGGCGCCTGCGGCTCGCGGCCTGTGAAGACGTCAGCCAGGTCGCGGAACAGCCACGGCTTGCCCAGGCACCCGCGCCCGACCACGACCCCGTCGCAGCCGGTCTGCTCCATCATGCGCAGCGCGTCGGTGGCCGCCCAGATGTCGCCGTTGCCGAGCACCGGGACGTGCTCGAGCGTCGCCTTGAGCTCGCCGATCGCGTCCCAGTCGGCGCGACCGCTGTAGAACTGCTCGGCCGTGCGTGCGTGCAGCGCGACGGCCGCCGCGCCCTCGTCCTGTGCGCGCCGGCCGGCCTCGAGGTAGGTCAGGTGCTGGTCGTCGATGCCCTTGCGCATCTTCACCGTGACCGGCACGTCGCCGGCCGCGCGCACCGCGGCCCGCACCAGGTTGCCGAAAAGCACCGGGTGCGCCGGCAGCGCGGAGCCGCCGCCGCGGCGGGTCACCTTCGGGGAGGGGCAGCCGACGTTGAGGTCGACGTGGTCCACGCCGTCCTCGTCGACGAGCTTGCGCACGGCCGCGGCCACGATGTCCGGGTTCGTCGCGTAGAGCTGGATGCTGCGGACGCTCTCGTCGGCGCCGAACGACGCCCGGCGGCTGGTCGTCTCGTTCACCTCGAGCAGCGCCCGCGCGGACACCATCTCGCTGACGTACAGGCCGGCACCGTACGACCGGCAGAGTGAGCGGTACGCCGCGTTGGTGACGCCGGCCATCGGCGCGAGGACGACCGGCAGGCCGACCGTCAGCGGCCCGATCCGCAGGCTCGGCTGCAAGGCGGTGGTCATCAGGCCCACAGGTCCGTGATCTGGACGTCCAGCTCGGCCAGCAGGTCGCGCAGCAGCGGCAGCGACAGGCCGATGACGTTGCCGGCGTCGCCGTCGATGCCGTCGAGGAACGGAGCGGAGCGGCCGTCGAGCGTGAAGGCGCCGGCAACGTGCAGCGGCTCGCCGCTGGCGACGTACGCCTCCACCTCGGCGTCGCTCGGCGTCCCGAAGCGCACGGTGGTGGCGGCGACGGCTGCGGCAAGCCGGCCGGTCGGCACGTCCACCAGGCAGTGCCCGGTGAGCAGCGTGCCGGTCTGGCCGCGCATCCGCTTCCACCGCTCGGTCGCGTCGGCGGCGTCGCGCGGCTTGCCGAGCACCTCGCCGCCGAGCTCCAGCATCGAGTCGCAGCCGACGACGAGCTCCTCGCCGGCCAGGGTGCCGGCCACCGCCTCGGCCTTGAGCACGGCGAGCTCGAGGACGAGCGCCTGCGGGTCGGAGGCATGCAAAGCGCTCTCGTCCACCCCGCTGACGACCACGCGCGGGTCGAGGCCCGCGTCGCGCAGCAGGCGCAGGCGGGCGGGCGAGGCGCTGGCGAGCACCAGCGGGCGGGTCGTCACGTTCGACGAGGCTACCGACCCTCTCCCGCGCCGATCATGCAGTTGTGGCACGCCCGCGGAGCGGGCGCGGCGGGCCACAAATGCATGTTCGGCGCGGGGGGGGGGGGGTAG
>JAOPWK010000090.1 GCA_025965735.1 Frankiales bacterium | reverse complement strand
CCGCTTGTAGACGGCGTTGAGCTCCTTGACCGTCAGCGCGACACCGCGGTGGTCGGGCAGGTCGAGCAGCCACCAGTCCAGCGACCGCTCCTCGCTCCACTCCGACTCCTGGGCGAACTCCTGGCCCATGAAGAGCAGGTGCTTGCCCGGGTGGGCCCACATGAAGGCGAGGTAGCCGCGCAGGTTGGCCAGCTGCTGCCAGCGGTCGCCCGGCATCTTGCGCAGCAGCGAGCCCTTGCCGTGCACGACCTCGTCGTGGCTGATCGGCAGCACGTAGTTCTCGGAGTAGGCGTAGACCATCGAGAAGGTCATCTGGTGGTGGTGGTAGCCGCGGTACACCGGCTCGCGCGCCATGTAGTCCAGCGAGTCGTGCATCCAGCCCATGTTCCACTTGAAGCCGAAGCCCAGGCCGCCGAGGTGGACCGGCCGCGAGACGCCCGGCCATGCGGTCGACTCCTCGGCGATCGTCATGGCGCCCGGGGAGCGGCGGTAGACGACGGAGTTCATCTCCTGCAGGAACTCCACCGCCTCGAGGTTCTCGCGGCCGCCGTACTGGTTCGGGCTCCACTCGCCGTCCTTGCGCGAGTAGTCGAGGTAGAGCATCGACGCAACGGCGTCCACCCGCAGCGCGTCGACGTGGAACTCCTCCAGCCAGTAGGAGGCGTTCGCGACGAGGAAGTTGCGCACCTCGCGACGGCCGAAGTCGAAGACGTAGGTGCCCCAGTCCATCTGCTCGCCGCGCTTGGGGTCGGCGTGCTCGTAGAGCGGCGTCCCGTCGAACTTCGCCAGCGCGAACTCGTCCTTGGGGAAGTGCGCCGGCACCCAGTCGACGATGACGCCGATGCCGGCCTGGTGCAGCCGGTCGACCAGGTAGCGGAACTCGTCGGGAGAGCCGAAGCGGGAGGTCGGCGCGTAGTAGCCGGTGACCTGGTAGCCCCAGGAGCCGCCGAAGGGGTGCTCGGCCACCGGCATGAGCTCGACGTGGGTGTAGCCGAGCCAGCTGACGTACTCGACCAGCTGTTCGGCGAGCTCCTTGTACGACAGGCCCTGCCGCCACGAGCCGAGGTGCACCTCGTACACGCTCATGGGCGCGGCGTGCGCCTGCGTCTGCGCGCGCTGCTCGAGCCAGGCGTCGTCGTTCCAGGTGTAGTCGCTGACGTCGACGACGCTGGCGGTCAGCGGCGGCACCTCGGTGCGCCGCGCCATCGGGTCGGCCTTCTCGCGCCACTGCCCGTCGGCGCCGAGCACGGCGTACTTGTAGTGCGTGCCCGCGCCGATGCCCGGGACGAACAGCTCCCAGACACCGCTGCTGCCCAGGGCGCGCATCGGGTGGCTGCTGCCGTCCCAGCCGTTGAAGTCGCCGATGACGCGCACGCCGTGGGCGTTCGGAGCCCAGACGGCGAACGAGGTGCCGGTGACGTCCCCGTTGGGGGTGTCGTAGCGGCGCACGTGTGCGCCGAGCACCTTCCACAGCTCCTCGTGGCGGCCCTCGCCGATGAGGTGCAGGTCGACCTCGCCGAGGGTCGGGAGGTAGCGGTACGGGTCGTCGGCCGGGTACGTCTGGCCGGAGTAGGTGACGTCGAGGCGGTAGTCGGTGACCTTGCCGCCGGGAACGACCGCCTGCCAGATGCCGGCGTGCAGGTGGCTCAGCTCCACCTCGCTGCCCTCGATGCGGGCGACGACGCGCTCGGCGCCGGGGCGCAGTGCGCGCACGACCACGCCGTCGCCGGCGGGGTGCATGCCCAGGATCGAGTGCGGGTCGTGGTGGCCGCCGCCGGCGAGCCGCTCCAGCTCCTGGTGCGAGGGGCCGGAGACCGGTGCTGCGGGGGCCGCCATGTGCTCCGGGGCGTCCAGACCCGGAGCGACCTCCGTGGCCTGCGTCGCCGCGACGGCCTTCTTGCGGGGCGCGCGCTTCTTCGGCGCGGGGGGCTGCTCGCTCACTGGTCGTCTCCCTCGGAGGTCGCGGACGCGGCCAGGCGCTCGATGCTGCCCACCGGGATGGGCAGCCACGAGGGCCGGTTGCGTGCTTCGTAGACGACTTCGTAGACCGCCTTGTCGAGCTCGAACGCCCGGAGCAGGACGGCCTCGTCGCGCGGGTCCTTGCCCGCCGCCCGGGCGTACCCGTCGCAGAAGGCCTGCCGATTGCGCTCTGCCCACTCCGTCGCCCGGTACGCCAGCTGCGGGTCGTCCCCCCGCTCGGCCAGCAGGTGGCGGGCGGCGTAGTCGTAGGAGCGGAGCATCCCGGCGACGTCGCGCAGCGGGCTCATCAGCGCGGTGCGCTCGCTCAGCGGACGGGCCGGCTCGCCCTCGAAGTCGAGCAGCAGCCAGCCGTCCTGCGTGCGCAGGACCTGGCCCAGGTGGTAGTCGCCGTGCACCCGCTGCACCTCGACCGGCTCGGTGCGGGCAGCGAGCTGGTCGTAGACCGCCCGCAGCGCGGCGGCGTGCTGCTCCAGCTCGGGCACCACGGCGAGCGCGGCGTCGAGCCGCTCGTGCAGCTGCCGGCCGGTGCTGGCCGACTCCTGCGCGTCGGCCGTGCCGGCCGGCAGCGCGTCGCGCATGGCCAGGTGCACCTCGGCGGTCGCGACGCCGAGCCGCTCGGACTCTCCGGCGAAGTCGCCGCCGACCTCGGCCGCGTGCAGGTCGCCCTCGGCGAACAGGTCGCGGACGCTGGCGGTCGCCATCGCCCATCCCTCGGTGGCGTTGCGCTGGAAGCGCTGCAGCAGGCCGAGCGTGGTCGTCTCCCCGTCCACCTGCCCCTCGATCCAGCCGAGCGGCTGGGCGATGTGCGGCGTTCCAGCCTCGGCCAGCGCGCGCGTGATCTCCAGGTCGGGGTTGAGCCCGGGCTGCACGCGGCGGAACAGCTTGAGGATGTACTCGTCGCCGTAGACGACCGAGGTGTTGCTCTGCTCGGCGCCCATGACGCGCGGCGGCAGCGAGGCGTCGAGCTCGCCGGTGGCCGTGAAGGCCAGCCGGCTCAGCTTCTCGTTGCCGGCCAGCAGGACCAGCAGCGCGCCGACGGCCTGTGGGTCGTGCACCGCGTCATAGAGCGTGCGGCCGTCGACGTCGCCGATGACGGCGTTCTTCAGACGCGGCTCCACGTCGCCGGTGCGGTAGCCGATCAGCGCCTGGTAGAGGTCGGTGCCGCCGTCCTCGTCGGTCACGTGCAGCAGCACGTGGCGCAGCTCCTCGCCGCCGCTGAGCCGCTCCTCGTGCTCGATGCGGACCGCGGTGACGGCCTTCCCCTTGCCGCCGTACCAGCGCTGGCCGGGCAGCCACTCGCGCAGGGCGTCCTCGAGGGCGCTCACTGTGACATTCCTGGTGCTCGCTCCAGCAGCGGCCGGCACGCCCGCTCCTTCGTCACGGGGTACCGCCCGCAGCTTCCGCTCACTGGTCCGCGTCCTTCTGCAGGCCGAACCACAGGAAGCCGTGGCCCGGGAGGGACAGCAGGTAGGGCAGCTCGCCGATCTTCGGGAAGTGCACGAGGCCGGTCAGCTCGACCGGCAGCATCCCCTCGAAGCGGCGCAGGTCCAGCTCCACCGGCTGCGGGAAGCGCGACAGGTTGTTGACGCACAGCACCTTGTCGTCGCCGAACTCCCTGATGTACGCCAGGATCGACGGGTTGCTCGAGCCGAGCTCCTCGTAGGTCCCCATGCCGAAGACGGGGTGCTCCTTGCGGACGTGGATGATCTTGCGCGTCCAGTTGAGCAGCGAGGACGAGGAGCGCATCTGCGCTTCGACGTTCAGCGCCTGGTAGCCGTACACCGGGTCGAGGATCGCGGGCAGGTAGAGCGCCTGCGGGTCGGCGGTCGAGAAGCCGGCGTTGCGGTCGGCGTTCCACTGCATCGGCGTGCGCACGCCGTCGCGGTCACCGAGGTAGATGTTGTCGCCCATGCCGATCTCGTCGCCGTAGTACAGGACCGGCGAGCCGGGCAGCGACAGCAGCAGACCGGTGAACAGCTCGATCTGGTTGCGGTCGTTCTCGAGCAGGGGAGCCAGGCGGCGCGCGATGCCGATGTTGCTCTTCATCCGCGGGTCCTTGGCGTACTCCTTGTACATGTAGTCGCGCTCGTCGTCGGTCACCATCTCGAGCGTCAGCTCGTCGTGGTTGCGCAGGAAGATGCCCCACTGGCAACCGTCCGGGATCGGCGGCGTGTTCGCCAGGATCTCCGAGATCGGGTAGCGGGACTCGCGGCGCACCGCCATGAACAGGCGCGGCATCAGCGGGAAGTGGAACGCCATCTGGCACTCCTCGCCCTGCGGGCCGAAGTACTCGACGACGTCCTCGGGCCACTGGTTGGCCTCGCAGAGCATCACGCGGTCCGGGTAGAGCTCGTCTACCTCCTTGCGCACGCGCTTGAGGTACTCGTGCGTCTTCGGGTGGTTCTCGCCGTTGTGGCCGAGCTCCTCGAACAGGTACGGCACGGCGTCCAGGCGGAACCCGTCGATGCCGAGGTCCAGCCAGAACTTCAGGACGTCGATCATCGCTTCCTGCACGGCCGGGTTCTCGTAGTTGAGGTCCGGCTGGTGGCTGAAGAAGCGGTGCCAGTAGTACTGCTTGCGCACCGGGTCCCACGTCCAGTTGGACGTCTCGGTGTCGACGAAGATGATGCGCGCCTCGGAGTACGGCTCGTCGGTGTCGCTCCACACGTACCAGTCGCCGTACGGCCCCTCGGGGTCGCTGCGCGAGGCCTGGAACCACGGGTGCGCGTCCGAGCTGTGGTTCATGACCAGGTCGGCGATGATGCGCATGCCGCGCTTGTGCGCCTCGTCGACGAGCTCGACGAAGTCGCCGAGGTCGCCGAACTCCGGCAGCACCTTCATGAAGTCGCTGATGTCGTAGCCGCCGTCGCGCAGCGGGGACTCGTAGATGGGCAGCAGCCAGACGCAGTCGACGCCGAGCCACTTCAGGTAGTCCAGCTTCGAGGTCAGTCCCTTGATGTCGCCGGTGCCGTCGCCGTTGCTGTCGGCGAATCCGCGGATCAGCACCTCGTAGAAGACCGCGCGCTTGAACCACAGCGGGTCGCGCGACTCCTCGAGCGAGACCAGCTCGCCGTGCTCGAGGTCGTGGTCGGGGGTGGTGGTCACACGTTGCTCCGGGAGACGGTGAAGACATGGGCGGGCTCGTCGAACGGGTCCAGCCGCACGTAGTTGTGCGCTCCCCAGTCGTAGGTGTTGCCGGTGACCTCGTCGGTCACCGTGATGCGACTGTCGTTGTCGAAGCCGAGGGCGACCATGTCCAGGTGGACGGTCGCCTCCCGGGCCCCGTGCGGGTCGAGGTTGACGACCGTCAGCACGACGTCGTCCCCGGTCTTCTTGCTCCACGCCAGCACGTCGGGGGAGTCGACGTCGTGGAACACGATGTTGCGCATCCACTGCGTCGCCGGGTGCGAGCGCCGCACGCGGTTGATCATCGTGAGGTACGGCGCGAGCGTGCGTTCCGGCTGCGACCAGTCGCGCGGCCGGAAGACGTACTTCTCGGAGTTCTGGTACTCCTCCGAGCCGGGCTTGACCGCGACGTGCTCGTACAGCTCGTAGCCGGCGTAGATGCCGTACGTCGGCGACAGCAGCGCGGCCAGCGCCGCCCGGATCTTGAACACCGGCGGGCCGCCGTACTGCAGCGACGCGTGCAGGATGTCGGGGGTGTTGGTGAAGAAGTTCGGCCGCATGTAGTCCGAGGCCTCGGCGAGCTCGAGCGCGTACTCCTGCAGCTCGTCCTTGCCGGTGCGCCAGGTGAAGTAGGTGTACGACTGGGTGAAGCCGATGCGGGCCAGCTCGTGCATCATCGCCGGCCGGGTGAACGCCTCGGCCAGCCACAGCACGTCCGGCTCGGTCGACTTGACCTCGGCGATGAGCCGCTCCCAGAACGCCAGCGGCTTGGTGTGCGGGTTGTCCACGCGGA
>JAOPWK010000005.1 GCA_025965735.1 Frankiales bacterium | reverse complement strand
AGCGGCTGCGCGAGCGGCTGATCTTGCACTACTCGCCGCTGGTGAAGTACGTCGCCGGCCGCGTCGGGGTCGGTCTCCCGCCGAACATCGAGCAGGCCGACCTTGTCTCCTACGGCATCTTCGGGCTCATCGACGCCATCCAGAAGTTCGACCTGGACCGCGCGATCAAGTTCGAGACCTACGCGATCAGCCGCATCAAGGGCGCGATCATCGACGAGCTCCGCTCGATCGACTGGATCCCGCGCTCGGTCCGGTACAAGGCGCGCGAGGTCGAGAAGGCCTACGCCGCGCTCGAGGCCCGCCTGCACCGCACCCCCACCGAGGCGGAGGTCGCCGCCGAGCTCGGCATCGCGCTCGAGGACCTGCACACGATCTTCAGCCAAGTCAGCTTCGTGAACGTCGTGGCACTCGACGAGCTCCTCACGGCCGGCGGGGAGAAGGGCGACAAGCTCTCGCTGGTCGACACGCTCGAGGACACCAAGGCCGAGGACCCGGTCCAGGCCTTCGAGTCCGAGGAGACCAAGTACCTGCTCGCCAAGGCGATCAACACGCTGCCCGAGCGCGAGAAGATCGTCGTGACGCTCTACTACTACGAGGGCCTCACCCTCGCCGAGATCGGACAGGTCCTCGGCGTCACCGAGAGCCGCATCTGCCAGATGCACACCAAGGCAGTGCTCCAGCTGCGCGGCAAGCTCTCCGACGCCGACTGAGCCGGCCGTGGACGTGGCCGTCGCGCTCGTCCTGGTCGTGACGGGCGTCATCCACCTGCTGCCGATCGTCGGCGTGCGGTCCGGCCCTGCGGTCGCCCGCCTGTACGGCGTGCCGGACCCGGAGCCGGGCACCGAGCTGCTGCTGCGGCACCGTGCGGTGCTGCTGGCGATGGTCGCCGTCGTCTGCTTCGCGGGCGCGGCCGACCAGGACGTCCGACCGCTGGCCCTGGCGGTCGGCGTCGTCAGCACCGCCGCCTACGTCGCGCTCTGCCGGCGCGCCGCTACCGCGGAGCTGCACCGGGTCGCCGTGATCGACGCGGCCCTGCTCGTGCTGCTGGTCGCCGCCGCGGTCGCCGTGGCTCTGGGCTGACGCTCACGAGGCGGAGCGCCTCGCCCGTGCCTGCTCCAGGTCGAGCAGCAGCCCGGGCGGCCCGACCGGCTCGTCCTCCAGCGGCTCCGGCGGGACGCTGCCGATGCCGCCGCTGACCGGGTCGTCCGGGGGTCGCGGCCGGGCCAGCAGGCCCACCCCGAGGACGAGGGCGACCACCGCGGCCGCACCGAGGGGGGCCTCGGCCGCGCGCAGCGACCATGACGGCTCGCCCGGAGCAGGGGGAGCGGCGGGCTCCGGGAGCACGGCTCCGGTACGGCCCGCAGCAGCAGCCGGGACCTCGGCAGCCCGGGTGCGGAGCGCAGTGGCTGGACCGCCTGCTGCCGCGCCCCCCGACGACGGATGCAGGCTGGCACTGCCACCGCCGGCGTCACCGCTCCCGAGCGGCAGCAGCCGCACGGGCCCCCGCTCCACCAGCCGCACCGGGTCGAGGTACTGCTCGCCGCGCCGCAGCCCCCAGTGCAGGCAGGCGGCGACCGGGCAGCCGGCATGACCGGAGGACAGCGACCCGACCAGCTCGCCCAGCGCCACCTCCTGCCCGACCCGCACCGAGGCCGCCACCGGCTCGTACGTCGTGCGCAGCGCGCCGTGCGTCACCACGACCACGCCGCGGCCGGCCAGCAGCCCGGCGTAGGTGACGCGGCCGGCGGCGGAGGCCCGCACCGCGGCTCCCTCCACCGAGGGCAGGTCCACGCCGCGGTGGCCGGCGCCGTAGGTGGATGCCGGCGGCGCGAACGGCCGGGCCACGTCGTGCTCGCCGGGCAGCGGCCAGACCCACGCCCCGTCGTCAGCAGCAGCCGGTCCGGCCACGCCGACCAGCACGAGCAGCACCACGAGCCCACGGACAGCCAGCACCGCGTCCACCTCCCTCGACCAGGACGACGCAAGGACCTTGCGACCAGGCCCCTGCCGGCGTCAGGACCAGGCCGGAGGTTGTGGACGACGCAGCCAGCCGCCGCACCCGTACACTCGTTGCAGCGACCCGGTCCGCCGGGCCGACTTCGCGTGCCCCACGCACCGCCCGCGCCACCGGTCTCCGCAAGGAGTCGGCGCGAGCAGGGGCATCAGGGCCGAACCCCAACCGGGGAGCGGCGACAACCGACCGCCACGCGGCCGCGCCTGCCTGACCAGTGGGTGCACGCCGACGTGGACTGCACAGAGAGGCCACCCATGGCCGTCGTCACCATGCGCCAGCTGATCGAGAGCGGCGCGCACTTCGGGCACCAGACCAAGCGCTGGAACCCCAAGATGAAGCGCTTCATCTTCACCGAGCGCAACGGCATCTACATCATCGACCTGACCCAGACCCTGGGCTACATCGACCGCGCGTACGACTTCGTCCGCGAGACGGTCGCCCACGGCGGGACGGTCATGTTCGTCGGCACCAAGCGCCAGGCGCAGGAGGCCATCGCCGAGCAGGCCGGCCGCGTCGGCATGCCCTACGTCACCGAGCGCTGGCTGGGCGGCATGCTCACCAACTTCCAGACCGTCTACAAGCGCCTGCAGCGCCTCAAGGAGCTCGAGCTCATCGAGGCCACCGGCGGCCAGACCGTGCTGACGAAGAAGGAGGCGCTCGTCCTTTCCCGCGAGCGCATCAAGCTGCAGCGCACCCTCGGCGGCATCCGCGAGATGACGCGCACCCCGAGCGCGGTGTGGGTCGTCGACACGAACAAGGAGCACCTCGCGGTCAACGAGGCGCGCAAGCTCGGCATCCCGGTCGTCGCGATCCTGGACACCAACTGCGACCCCGACGTCGTGGACTACAAGATCCCGGGCAACGACGACGCGATCCGCAGCATCCAGGTGCTCACCCGCGTCATCGCCGACGCCGTCGCCGAGGGCCTGATGGCCCGCGCCGGTGCCTCCAGCAGCGACAGCAAGCCCGAGGCCGGCCAGCTGGCCGGCGACGAGCCGCTGCCGGAGTGGGAGACGCAGCTGCTCACCGGTGCCGCCTCCGAGGCGGCCGGCACCGCCGGTGGCGCCACGATCGACAGCGCCGGCTGGGCCGAGCCCGTCTCCGGTGCCGCCGGTGAGGCCGCGCCT
>JAOPWK010000048.1 GCA_025965735.1 Frankiales bacterium | reverse complement strand
CGGCCACGTCGGCCAGGAGCAGCGCCAGCGCACGCGGCATCCGGCTGCTCGGCACGGACTGCGGCCCCCACGCCCCTCGGTGCTCGACGAGCAGCCAGCGGTCGACCCGGCTGGCGGTCGCCGTCAGCGGCTCCTCGCGCAGCCGCGAGGACGCCGAGCACAGGTCCGTCATCCCCTGAACCGTACGGCGCAGCGACCCGCCGCGCGATCTCGCCAGCGTGCTGCTGCGCGCGGCGATGCCTACCCTGGGGTGTGACCATCGCGGCCGCGCCCTCCCTGCTGACGGTGTCCACCGTGCGCGTGGACGAGGCCGACGCGCTGCTCGACCTGCTGCCGGACGGCCAGGGCGCGCTCGCGTGGGTGCAGGACGGCGAGGGGCTGGTCGGCTGGGGCGAGAGCGCCCGCTTCACGCTGCGTGGCCCGAACCGCTTCGCCGAGGCGCAGGCCTGGTGGGACGCGCTCGTGGGCCGCGCCTCCGTGCAGGACGAGGTCGAGCTGCCCGGCACCGGGCTGGTGGCCTTCGGCTCCTTCGCCTTCGACCCCTCGCGCGGCTCGTCGGTGCTGGTCGTGCCGCAGGTGGTGGTCGGCCACCGCGGCGGCACCTGGTGGCGCACCACCATCGGCCTGCCGGTCCAGGAGCAGGGCCGCACGCCGTTGCGAGCGCCCTCCTCCGTCGTGTTCTCCGACGGCGAGATCACCAGCGCGCAGTGGATGACCACGGTGGCGCAGGGCGTCGCGCGCATCCGGGCCGGCGACCTGGAGAAGGTCGTGCTGGCCCGCGCGCTCGACGCCCGCGCCGACGAGCCGGTCGACCTGCGCTGGCCGCTGCGTCGGCTGGCCGAGGACTACCCCGGCTGCTGGGCCTTCGCCGTCGACGGGCTGCTCGGGGCGACGCCGGAGATGCTCGTGCGGCTGCAGGACGGCGTCGCCACCTCGCGCGTCCTCGCCGGCACCCTGCGCCGCACGGGCGACGTCAACGAGGACAGCCGCCGCGGTGCGGCGCTGGGCCGCAGCATCAAGGACGTCGAGGAGCACGGGTACGGGGTCCGGTCCGTGGTCGACGCCCTCGCCCTGCACTGCGCCGAGGTGGAGGTGCCCGCAGCGCCGTTCGTCCTCGAGCTGCACAACGTCATGCACCTGGCCACCGACGTGCGCGGCGTCGTCGCCGACGGCGCGACCAGCCTGCAGCTGCTGGCCTCGCTGCACCCGAGCGCGGCCGTCTGCGGCAGCCCTACCGAGGTGGCGCTCGAGGTCATCCGCGAGATCGAGGGGCTCGCGCGCGGCCGCTACGCCGGTCCGGTCGGCTGGCTGGACGCCCGGGGCGACGGCGAGTGGGGGATCGCGCTGCGCTGCGCAGAGGTGGACCCGCAGGACCCGCGTCGGCTCCGGCTGTTCGCCGGCTGCGGCATCGTCGCCGGCTCGCAGCCGCTGCACGAGCTGGCCGAGAGCAACGCCAAGCTGATCCCGATGCGGGACGCCCTACAGAGCTGAGCGGACCGCTTCCCGCAGCTCCCGGTCCAGGGCGACGGCCGCCGCGCGGTCGGTCCGCACCTCGACCACGCGAAGGCCCTCGCCGTGCAGCTCCGCTCGCAGCTGCTCCCGCGAGGTGGCGAGGGAGTACGGCGTGCGCGTGGCGGCGCACAACGCCTGCAGGTCCACGCCGTGCGGGGTGCCGAAGACCCGCTCGAACGCCTCAGCGTGCTCCGGTGCCCCCTGCTCGAGCATCCCGAAGATGGCGCCGCCGTCGTTGTTCACGACCACGATGGTGAGGTCGGGCCGCGGCTCAGCGGGTCCGGTCACGAGACCGTTCGCGTCGTGCAGGAACGTCAGGTCGCCGAGCAGCGCGAGCGTGCGGGCGCCGTGTGCCAGTGCAGCCCCGACGGCCGTCGAGACGGTCCCGTCGATGCCGGCTGCACCGCGGTTCGCCAGCACGCGCAGGCCGTCTCGCCCGCCGGCCAGGAACAGGTCGCGCACCGGCTTGGACGAGCCGACCACCAGCAGGTCCCCTGCGGCCGCGACGACCTCGACCGCGACGGCCGGCTCGGACAGCTCCTCGCCCAGCACGTCATCCACCGCCTTGCGCGCGGCGCGTCCCGCCTCCACCCATGACGGCAGCCAGGAGGCGTCCACCGGACCGTCCGGCGACGGCACGCCCGGCAGCACGCGCGAGGCCCGGCGGGCGGGGTCGGTCCACCGCGCCTGCACGCCGACGACGTCTGCGGGTGCGACTCCGACGAGCCGGGCCACGACGCGGGACAGCGTCGGCCGCCCGACCACCAGCACCCGGTCGGGCGCGTGCGCGTCGAGCCAGCCGGGGACGCCGAGCACCAGCTCCGCTGCCCGCACGACCTCGTCGGACCAGGCGCTGCTGGAGGGTTCCGCCACCACGGGGAACCCGCGGGCGGCGGCGAGCCGCAGCGCCACGTCCGCGAGATCTGCTGTGCAGTCGCCGATCACGACCACGGTGCGCGCCGGCAGGTCGTCCTGCGGCGGGATCGCCTCCGCCGGGAGCACAGCGGTCCAGGGCGCGCCGTCCGGGCGCCCGTCCAGCGGCTCGACCCACTCGCCGTCCTCGGGCACCAGCGGCTCGCGCAGCCCCAGGTTGAGGTGCACCGGCCCGGGGTCGTGCTGCGCAGCGGCCAGGGCGCGGCAGGTCATCGCGCGCCAGTAGGCGTTCTGGCCGGCCCGCTCCTCGGGCGCGCCTACCTCGACGAACAGCCGTACTGCGTCGCCGTACAGGTGGACCTGGTCGACGGTCTGGTTCGCGCCGCTGCCACGCAGCTCCGGCGGACGGTCGGCCGTGAGCAGCAGCAGGGGGACGCCGGCCTGCGAGGCCTCCAGAACGGCCGGGTGCAGGTTGGCGGTGGCGGTGCCGCTGGTCGTGACGACCGGCACCGGCCGGCCGGACTCCTTGGCCAGCCCGAGCGCGAGGAACGCGGCCGACCGCTCGTCGATCCGGACGTGCAGCCGCAGCCGGCCGGTCCGGTCGGCGTCGTGCAGCGCGAAGGCCAGCGGCGCGGAGCGCGAGCCCGGCGACAGCACCGCCTCGCGCACGCCGCCGCGCACCAGCTCGTCGACCAGCACGCGAGCCAGGGCGGTGGACGGGTTCACGGGGACGAGTCTGCCGGGAGCAGCGCCGTGCAGCGCGCCAGGCGGGCCAGCCACCAGTCCCAACGCTCCTGCGGAGCCGCGTGTCGCTCGAGCAGCTCCGGGTCAGGCTCGACGGCGGCGACCCGCAGCACGCCACCGTGGCCGTCGAGGGAGTGCTGCACGACGTCGCCCGCCATCAGGCTCGTCGTCGCCAGTCCGCAGGCGTACGGCAGCGCAGGCAGCGCGGCGGCCAGGGCGACCCCGGCGCTGATCCCGACGGAGGTGTCCAGCGCGCTGGACACGACGACGGGGAGCTCGCACTGCTCGGCGATCTCCAGCGCCGGCCGCACGCCGCCCAGCGGCGCGACCTTCAGCACCAGCACGTCGGCGGCGCCGGCGCGCGCCACGCGAAGGGGGTCGGAGGCCTTGCGGACGCTCTCGTCCGCGGCGACCAGCACCTCGATGCCGGCGCGGGCAAGGGCGATCCGCAGCAGCGCCAGGTCCTCGACGCTGGCGCAAGGCTGCTCCACGTACTCGAGGTCGAAGGCGCTCAGCGCGGCGACCGCCCAGCGCGCGTCCGACAGCGACCAGGCGCCGTTCGCGTCGACACGGACGCACCCGGTCGGCCCGAGCAGGTCGCGCACCGCGGCCACCCGGTCCACGTCGTCGCGCAGCACCTGACCGGCCTGCGCCACCTTGACCTTGGCGGTGGTGCAGCCCGGGAAGCGCTCCAGCACGGCCGCGACCTGGTCGGCCGGCACGGCGGGCACCGTCGCGTTGACCGGCACCTCGTCGCGCACCGCCTCGGGCCAGCCGTCCTGCGTCGCCTCCAGCGCTGAGGCCAGCCAGCGCGCCGACTCCGCGTCGTCGTACTCCAGGAAGGGCGCGAACTCGCCCCATCCGGCGGGGCCGCGCAGCAGCAGCGCCTCGCGGTGCAGGACGCCGCGGAAGGGGACCCGCATCGGCACAGAGACCACGTGGACCTCGGACAGGTCCAGCACGTGGTCCTCCTACTCTCTGGATGTGACCGCCACTGTCTCAGAGCTGTTCGACGCCACGCAGTGGAAGGACGTTCCTGGGTTCGACGACCTCCAGGACGTGACCTACCACCGGCACGCCGCACAGGGCCGCGAGGGCGGGATCGTCCGGATCGCGTTCGACCGTCCGGAGGTGCGCAACGCCTTCCGGCCGGGCACCGTCGACGAGCTCTACCGGGTGCTCGACCACGCGCGGATGAGCCCGGACGTCGGGTGCATCCTGCTGACCGGGAACGGCCCGTCCCCGAAGGACGGCGGGTGGGCGTTCTGCTCCGGCGGCGACCAGCGCATCCGCGGCCGGGCCGGCTACCAGTACGCCTCCGGGGACACCGCCGAGACCGTCGACCCCGCGCGGGCCGGCCGGCTGCACATCCTCGAGGTGCAGCGGCTGATCCGCACCATGCCCAAGGTCGTCATCTGCGTCGTCCCTGGGTGGGCGGCCGGCGGCGGGCACAGCCTGCACGTCGTCTGCGACCTGACGCTCGCCAGCGCGGAGCACGCCCGCTTCAAGCAGACCGATGCGGACGTCGGCAGCTTCGACGGCGGTTACGGCAGCGCCGGCCTGGCCCGGCAGGTCGGCCAGAAGTTCGCCCGCGAGATCTTCTTCCTGGGCAAGGAGTACACCGCCGACCAGATGCACCGCATGGGCGCGGTCAACGAGGTCGTCCCGCACGCCGACCTCGAGAAGGTCGCGATCGAGTGGGCGCAGGAGGTCTGCCGCAAGAGCCCGACCGCGCAGCGGATGCTGAAGTACGCCTTCAACGCCATCGACGACGGGATGGTCGGCCAGCAGGTGTTCGCCGGCGAGGCCACGCGACTTGCGTACATGACCGACGAGGCCGTCGAGGGGCGTGACGCCTTCCTCGAGAAGCGCGACCCCGACTGGTCGCCGTACCCGTACTACTTCTAGTGCTGGCCGCTGCACCGACGCTGGACAACGTCGCGGCGGCGCTCGACGGCAGCGGCCCGCCGCTGCTCACGAGCACCGAGCCGCGGGTGCTGGCGGCGCTGCGCCCGGACGAGCCTCTCGAGCACGACGACGTCGCGGTCGTCGTCCCGACCTCGGGCTCGACGGGGGAGCCGAAGGGCGTACTGCTCACCGCCGAGAACCTGCGTGCCTCCGCCCGCGCCACCGCCTCCGTCGTGGGTGAGGGTCAGTGGCTGCTGGCGATCCCGCCCACCCACGTCGGCGGGCTGCAGGTGCTGGTCCGCTCGCTGCTCGCCGGGACGTCGCCGGTCGTGCTGGACGGCCCCACCACCGTCGAGGCCTTCGAAGCGGCCACCGCACGCCTGACCGGTCCGCGCCGGCTCGTCTCCCTCGTGCCCACCCAGCTGCGCCGGCTCGTCGGCAGCGCCGCGTTGCAGGAGTACGACGCGGTGCTGCTCGGCGGCGCCGCTGCCCCGCCGGGGCTGCTGGCCACGGCGCGCGAGGCCGGCGTGCGGGTCTTCACGACGTACGGCATGAGCGAGACCAGCGGCGGGTGCGTCTACGACGGCCTGCCGCTACCGGGCGTGACCGTCGAGGGCGGCGAGCGGATCCGGCTGCGCGGTCCGGTCGTCGCACGCGGCTACCGGCTGCGGCGCGAGCTGACGGCGGAGCTGTTCGACGGCGACTGCTTCACCACCAGCGACACCGGCGCCCTCGTCGAGGGCCGGCTCGTCGTGCAGGGCCGCGCCGACGACGTCCTCGTGACCGGCGGGGAGAAGGTGCCGCCCGCTGTCGTGGAGGCGGCGCTGGCGGCGCACCCGTCCGTCGCGGAGGTGGCGGTCGTGGGCGTCCCGGACGACGAGTGGGGGCAGCGGGTCATCGCGGTCGTGGTGCTGCGCGCGCCGCTGACGCTGGAACAGGCCCGCACCCACGTCGGCGAGCGGCTGCCGAGGTCGCACGCCCCGCGGGAGCTGCGCGTGGTGGACGCGCTGCCGCTGCTGCCGTCCGGCAAGATCGACCGCATGGGGCTGCGCGGGTGACGACAGCGGCCCAGTGGCTGGAGGGCGCCCGCCCCCGCACCCTTCCCGCGGCCTTCGCGCCGGTGCTCGTCGGCACCGGCGCGGCTGCGCTCGTCGACCGCTTCCGCCCCCTGCACGCCCTGCTCGCCCTGGTGGTCGCGCTGGCCCTGCAGGTGGCCGTCAACTACGCGAACGACTACAGCGACGGCGTACGCGGGACCGACGCGGAGCGGGTCGGTCCGCTGCGGCTGGTCGGCTCCGGCGTCGCCGCGCCGCGGTCGGTCAAGGCAGCGGCGTTCGCCGGCTTCGGGGTCGCGATGGCCGCCGGCCTTGCGCTCGCGCTGATGACGACGGCGTGGCTGATCCCGCTCGGCGGCGTGATGATCCTGGCCGCGTGGGGCTACACCGGCGGCGCGTCGCCGTACGGCTACCGCGGCTTCGGCGAGGTCTCGGTGTTCGTGTTCTTCGGGCTCGTCGCGGTGTGCGGGACGACCTACGTGCAGGCCGAGCGGGTCACCTGGACCTCGGTGCTCGGCGGTGTCGCCTGCGGGGCGCTGGCCTGCGCGATCCTCGTGACGAACAACCTGCGCGACATCCCCACCGACGTGATCGCCGGCAAGCGGACGCTGGCGGTGGTGCTCGGCGACACCCGCACGCGCCTGCTCTACGCCGCGCTCGTGGCAGCGGCCTTCGTGGTGGCGCTCGTCCTGGTCGGGGCGACGCCGTGGGCTCTGCTCGCGCTCATCGCCCTCCCGCTGGCCCGCGGCCCGCTGGAGCGGGTGCGGCGCGGTGTCACCGGCGGCGAGCTCATCCCGGTGCTGGCCGGGACCGGCAGGCTCCAGCTCGCGTACGCGGTGCTCCTGACGGCAGGCCTCGCCCTCGGCGGCTGACCCCCCGCCCCGCGGTGATCTTCCGCATCTGGTGGAGGACACGCCGTACGAACCCACCACCTGGTGACGCTGGGCGGGCAGACCAGCTCAGGCCGGCAGGACGATGCCCTCGCGAAGCATCCGGCGGCAGAGCACCAGCGCGCTCTCCTCGTCCAGGTCCGGCAGGTCAGCGGGTGTGGCCGGGCCGTGCAGCAGCCGTCGCAGCGCCGCCTGGGTGAAGGCCGGCAGCGTGACGGTCCGCCCCGGCGCGGTGAGCACCACCGAGTCGCCGTCGTTGCGCACCGACACTGCGAGCCCGTCCCGCGGGCGCAGGGCGGTGGTGGCCGACAGGTCCCGTACCGCCGCTGCTGTCGCCAGCAGCCGCACCGGCTCGGTCGGCACCGAGCGGGCCAGCCGGGGCGCCAGCGCCTCCGCCACGTCGGCGGCGGGGAGCGCCTCCAGCCAGGCGGCCGTCCGGCGCAGGAAGGCGGGGAGCAGCTCGTCGACCTGCGCCGTGGGCTGCACCGGCAGCGCCTCGCGGAAGTCCAACGACTGCCCGGCGAGGGTCACCACGTCGGACAGCACGTCGTACCAGGTCGTCGACAGCACGCCGACCGTCAGGTGCACCGAGTCGACGTCGGTGGTCAGCGCGGCGTGCACGTAGCCACGGGGGAGGTACAGCGCGTCGCCGGCTTCGAGCTCGACGTCGAACAGCGGCGACGCTCCGTCGGCCACCAGGTGCGCACCCGCGGAGGCCTGCGTGGACAGCGGGAGCGGCAGGACCGGCTCGTGCACGATCCAGCGCTTGCGGCCGCTGACCTGCAGGACGAACACGTCGTGGTTGTCGTGGTGGAAGTCGAAGCCCTGGTGCTGCCCGCCGGGCGTCAGGTAGGCGTTGCACTGCGTGGGGTGGCCCAGCTCCGCAGCAAGGGCCCGGCAGAAGCGCGCCACAGGCGGGTGCATCCGGTGGACGGCGTTGAGGACGAGGGTGGCGCCTTGCGCGTACTGCGCCGCCAGCGCCTCAGGGTCCACGGCGTCGGCGATCCGGCGGCCACCGGCGTTGAGGCTGCGCACCGGTGACGGCAGGCCGCCGCCCTCGCGGACCGTGCGGAAGAACGGCGTGCGCAGCGCCCGGTCCGCGACCAGCTCGTCGACGTCCTCGGTCGACAGCAGGTCGTCGAACGGCTGCGGCAGCTCCTTGGCGCGCGACAGCAGCGGCGTGCGCGACCAGTGCTCGGCGGCGAAGACGTCCGCCGGGACCGAGGTGCAGCGGGACAGGGCGCTCATGGGACCTCCGAACGGCACCGGCGCCCCGCAGAGGGGGCGCCGGTGCGAGGACTAGCTGTCGGAGGAGTCGGCGTCGCCCTTGCGCGGCTCGACGACGATCTCGGTCTCCGTCTCGGTGCTGTCGCCCTGGTCGGCGTCGCCGCCACCGGTGTCCGTGCCGGCCGGGTCCACGCCCGCCGGGTCGACCTGCTGCTCGTTGCTGTCGCCCTGGTCGGCGTCGCCGGCCGGCAGCGTGTTCGTCGTGGTGGTGATGTCCTCGTCGCGAAGCGTGGTCAAGGAGTGCCTCCTGCAGTACGGGGGAGGCGCGGGGTCCCGCGCTCCCGGTGTGCCCTCCCCGGCGATGTGCCCGGTCATGCGCCACGGCGGCGGGCGGTCCGGCGGCGCACCCGCGAGGATGGAGGCATGACCCGCGCAACGCTCGACAAGGACCCGGCCGAGGTCGCCGCCATGTTCGACCAGGTGGCGGCCCGCTACGACCTGACCAACACGGTGCTGTCGCTGGGGCAGGACCGCGGCTGGCGCAAGGCCGTCGCTCAGGCGCTCGACCTGCAGCCCGGAGAGCGGGTGCTCGACCTCGCCGCCGGCACCGCCACCAGCAGCGCCGCACTGGCCCGCACCGGCGCCGACGTCGTCGGCTGCGACTTCTCGCTCGGCATGCTGCGGGCTGCCAAGCCGTGCGAGGGCGTCGAGCTGGTCGCCGGCGACGCGCTGCGGCTGCCCTTCGCCGACGCCTCCTTCGACGCGGTGACGATCAGCTTCGGGCTGCGCAACACGCAGGACCTCGACGTGGCGCTGGCCGAGCTGCACCGGGTCACCAAGCCGGCCGGCCGGCTGGTCGTCTGCGAGTTCAGCCACCCGACCTGGGCGCCGTTCCGGACGGTGTACGTCGAGTACCTGATGAAGGCGCTGCCTCCCGTCGCGAGGCGGGTCAGCAGTGCGCCCGCGGCGTACGTCTACCTGGCCGAGTCGATCCGCGCCTGGCCCGCCCAGGCCGCGCTGGCCGGCCACCTGCAGCGGGCCGGCTGGAGCCACGTCGCGTGGCGCGACCTCACCGGCGGCATCGTCGCGCTGCACCGCGGTGTGCGCCGGGCCTGATCCGCGATCCGGGCGGTCAGCGCACGCTTGCGGCGCGACCCGCCAGCGCCGCGCCCGTCAACGTGCGGATCGACAGGCAGCGACCCACGGGCGCGGCAGCCCGCGGCAGGCGTAGACTTGCTTGTGAAAGTCTTCACAAGCGCGGAGGGCCCCAGGATGACGGCAGTCACCAGCGACGCCGACGTCATCGTCGTGGGCGCAGGACCCGGCGGCAGCGCCGCGGCGCACGCGCTCGCGCAGGCCGGCCTCGACGTCCTGCTGCTGGAGAAGTCCGGCTTCCCGCGCGAGAAGGTCTGCGGCGACGGGCTCACCCCTCGCGCCGTCAAGTCCCTGGTCGAGCTGGGCATCGACACGAGCGAGAGCAACGGCTTCCTCCGCAACCGCGGGCTGCGCATCATCGGCGGCGGCATGCGCCTCGAGCTGCCCTGGCCGGACCTGGCCAGCTACCCGGACTACGGCCTGGTCCGTCCGCGGCTGGACTTCGACGAGCTGCTGGCCCGTACGGCGCAGAAGGCCGGTGCGCGCCTGCAGGAGCACACCAACGTCACCGGGCCGCTGCTCGACGACGCCGACCGCGTCGTCGGCGTCACCGCGAAGGTCGGCCCGGAGCGGACCGAGGTCGTCTACCGCGCCCCGCTGGTCATCGCCGCCGACGGCAACAGCGCCCGGCTGGCGCTGTCGATGGGCATCCAGCGGCGTGACGACCGGCCGATGGGGGTGGCCGTACGCCGGTACTTCGAGAGCCCGCGGCACGACGACGACATGCTCGAGTCCTGGCTGGAGCTGCGCGGCGAGGACGGCAGCCTGCTGCCCGGCTACGGCTGGGTCTTCGGCGTCGGCGACGGCACCAGCAACGTCGGCCTGGGCATCCTCAACACCACCAACGCCTGGCAGAAGACCGACTACAAGGACCTGCTCTCGCGCTGGACCCGCACCATGCCGGGCGAGTGGCAGTTCGACGAGGAGCACGCGACCGGGCCGGTGCGCGGCGGCGCGCTCCCGATGGGCTTCAACCGGCAGCCGCACTACAGCCGCGGCGTCCTGCTGGTCGGCGACGCCGCCGGCGCGGTCAACCCGTTCAACGGCGAGGGCATCGCCTACGCGATGGAGTCGGGCCTGCTCGCGGCCGAGGTCGCCGTGCAGGCGCTCGCCCGACCGGCGGGGCCCTCCCGGGAGCGGGCGCTGCAGGCCTATCCCGAGCAGATGAAGGCCGTCTACGGCGGCTACTACACGCTCGGCCGCGTCTTCGTGCACCTCATCGGCAACCCGCAGGTGATGGCCCTGGCGACCCGCCACGGGCTGCCGCGGCCGCTGCTCATGAAGTTCACGCTGAAGCTGCTCGCGAACCTGACCGACCCCCGCGGGGGCGACGCCCTGGACCGCATCGTCAACGGCCTGACCCGTCTCGCGCCCGCCGCCTGACCTGCACCTAGGCTGGCTCACGGCCCGCTCGACGAACCACCGCACCACAGAGGAGGAGACCGCCGGTGCTCGACAACTACGTGCCCCTGCTGGTCATGTTCGTGCTGGCTGCGGGCTTCGTCGTGGTCTCTGTCGGCGCCGCCGCGTTCATCGGCCCGAAGCGCTACAACCGGGCCAAGCTGGACGCCTACGAGTGCGGCATCGAGCCGACGCCGCAGCCCATGGGCGGCGGCCGCTTCCCGGTCAAGTTCTACCTGACCGCCATGCTCTTCATCGTCTTCGACATCGAGATGGTCTTCCTCATCCCGTGGGCCGTCGCCTTTGACCGCCTCGGCCTGTTCGGCCTCGTCGAGATGGCCCTGTTCATCGGCACCGTCTTCGTCGCGTACGCCTACGTCTGGCGCCGCGGCGGTCTGGAGTGGGACTAGTCCATGGGTCTTGAGGAGAAGATCCCTTCGGGGGTCGTGCTGACCAGCGTCGAGAAGGTCATCAACTGGTCCCGCAAGAGCTCGCTGTGGCCGGCCACCTTCGGCCTGGCCTGCTGCGCGATCGAGATGATGGCCACCGGCGCCGGGCGGTACGACCTGGCCCGCTTCGGCATGGAGGTCTTCCGGCCGTCCCCGCGCCAGGCCGACCTGATGATCGTCGCCGGCCGGGTGAGCCAGAAGATGGCCCCGGTCGTCCGCCAGATCTACGACCAGATGCCCGAGCCGAAGTGGGTCATCGCCATGGGCGTCTGCGCCAGCAGCGGCGGCATGTTCAACAACTACGCGATCGTGCAGGGCGTCGACCACATCGTCCCCGTCGACATCTACCTGCCCGGCTGCCCGCCGCGTCCCGAGATGCTCATGGACGCGATCCTCAAGCTGCACGACAAGATCATGGACGAGCCGCTCGGCACCAACAGCCGCCGCCGCGAGCTGCCCGGCTACGAGAAGCGCGACCTGGTCGCGAGCAGCGCCCGCTTCTCCCCCGAGGGCAAGCAGGTCGCCCGCCAGGCGTTCTTCGACGAGATCCGCGGCGGCAAGCGATGACCGTCAGCGGCAGCGGCCCCACCCCGGGCGCCGTCGAGGGCGTGCCCGCCGGCAGCGACATGTTCGGCGCGGCCATGGGCGGTGACACCAGCGGCTTCGGCGGCCTGGTGCGGCGCCGCCCGCTGGACACCTCGACCCCCCGCCCGTTCGGCGGTTGGTTCGACGAGGCCGTGGACGCGCTCGAGGAGTCCTTCGCCGGCTACGGCGAGGTCGTCACGCGCGTCGTCGTCGACCGCGGCGAGCTCACGCTGCACGTCCGGCCGGACAAGGTCGCCGACCTTTGCCAGCACCTGCGCGACGACCAGGAGCACCGCTACGAGCTGCTGCTCGGCGTCTCCGGCGTCGACTTCCCGAGCGACCCGGAGCGCTTCCACGTCGTCTACCACCTGATGTCGATGACGTACCGCCGCCGGCTGCGCCTGGAGACCAAGGTCTCCGAGGCCCACCCGCACGTCGCCACCGTCACCGGCGTCTACCCGACCGCGGACTTCCACGAGCGCGAGACGTGGGACATGTTCGGCGTGCAGTTCGACGGCCACCCGGGCCTGACCCGCATCCTCATGCCGGACGACTGGCCCGGCCACCCGCAGCGCAAGGACTACCCGCTGGGCGGCGTGCCGGTCGAGTACAAGGGCGCGCAGATCCCGCCGCCGGACCAGAGGAGGTCCTACGCATGAGGACCGTTCCGAGCGAGCTCGCACCGACGCGGGAGCCCCGATGACGACGACGGACGACACCACGGCCGATCCGTACTCCGCCTCCACGCGCGAGACAACCGAGGGCACCGTCTACACCGTCACCGGTGGCGACTGGGACAGCGTCCTCGGCGAGAACGACGACGAGCGCATTGTCGTCAACATGGGGCCGCAGCACCCGTCCACGCACGGCGTGCTGCGCCTGGTGATGGAGCTCGAGGGCGAGACCGTCAAGACCGCGCGCACGGTCATCGGCTACCTGCACACCGGCATCGAGAAGAACCTCGAGTACCGCAACTGGGTGCAGGGCGTCACCTTCGTCACGCGCATGGACTACCTCTCGCCGATCTTCAACGAGACGGCGTACTCCCTCGGCGTCGAGAAGCTGCTGGGCATCGAGGCGCCGCCGCGGGCGCAGGCCATCCGCGTGCTCTGCATGGAGCTGAACCGCATCAGCAGCCACCTGGTCGCGTTCGCCACCGGCGGGCTCGAGCTCGGCGCGCTGACCGCCATGACGAACGCCTTCCGCGAGCGCGAGCTGGTCCTCGACGTCCTCGAGATGATCACCGGCCTGCGGATGAACCACGCGTACGTCCGGCCCGGCGGCCTGGCGCAGGACCTGCCGCCCGGTGCCGTCGAGAAGTGCCGCGAGCTGCTGAAGGTGCTGCCGGGCGCGCTCGGCGGCATCGACGACCTGCTGACCGGCAACCCGATCTGGCAGGCCCGCACGCAGAAGATCGCCCACCTCGACGTGCAGGGCTGCCTCGCGCTGGGCGTCACCGGGCCGGTCCTCCGCTCGGCCGGGCTGGCCTGGGACCTGCGCAAGGTCGAGCCGTACTGCGGCTACGAGAAGTACGAGTTCGACGTCGCGACGCACACCGACGCCGACTGCTGGGGCCGCTTCCTGGTCCGCAAGCAGGAGATGTACGAGAGCTTGAAGATCATCGAGCAGGTGCTCGACCAGCTCGAGCCGGGTCCGGTCATGGTGGAGGACACCAAGATCGCCTGGCCGGCGCAGCTCGCGCTCGGCAGCGACGGCATGGGCCAGTCGCTCGACCACGTGAAGAAGATCATGGGCACCTCGATGGAGGCGCTCATCCACCACTTCAAGCTGGTCACCGAGGGCTTCCGGGTCCCGCCCGGCCAGGTCTACGTGGCGGTGGAGTCGCCGCGCGGCGAGCTCGGGATGCACGTGGTCAGCGACGGCGGCACCAGGCCGTACCGCGTCCACGTGCGCGACCCCTCCTTCACGAACCTGCAGGCCACGGCGGCGATGTGCGAGGGCGGCATGCTCTCGGACGCCATCGCTGCGGTGGCGTCGATCGACCCCGTCATGGGTGGAGTGGACCGGTAGATGAGCACCACGAACCCGGAGACGACCGGGCTGACCGAGCAGACGCGCGCGGAGATGCGCGAGATCATCGCGCGCTACCCCAAGCCGCGCTCGGCGCTGCTGCCGATGCTGCACCTCGCCCAGTCGGTCGAGGGCTACGTCAGCCCGGCCGGCATCGCGATGTGCGCGGAGGAGCTGGGCCTGACCAAGGCCGAGGTCGGCGCGGTCGCGACCTTCTACACGATGTACCGCCGCAAGCCGGCCGGCGAGTACCACGTCGGCGTCTGCACGAACACGCTCTGCGCGGTGCTCGGCGGTGACGCGATCCTGGACGGGCTCAAGGAGCACCTCGGGATCGGCCACAACGAGACCACCGACGACGGCCGGATCAGCCTTGAGCACATCGAGTGCAACGCGGCGTGCGACTACGCGCCGGTGATGATGGTCAACTGGGAGTTCTACGACAACCAGACGCCCAGCAGCGCAAGGGATCTCGTGGACGCCTGCCGTGCGGGCACCCCGCCGGCGCCGACCCGAGGACCGTCCTCGCTGTGCACGTTCAAGCAGGCATCCCGCGTGCTGGCCGGTTTCGCCGACGGCCGCGCCAACGAGGGCGTGCAGGCAGGTCCCGCGACGCTGGTCGGCCTCGAGCTCGCCAAGGCGCGTGGCGACGAGGCCCCTGCCATGCCGAACCAGAGCAAGGACGCCTGATGGTCTTCACGCCGGTCCTGTCCCGCCACTGGGACGACGCCGACTCCTTCACGATCGACGGCTACACGCGCCGCGGCGGCTACACCGCGCTGCCCAAGGCGCTGGCGATGGAGCCGGACGCGATCATCCAGCTGGTCAAGGACTCCGGGCTGCGCGGTCGCGGCGGCGCCGGCTTCCCGACCGGCATGAAGTGGGGCTTCATCCCGCAGGGGCCGGAGGGCCAGGGCGCCAAGCCGCACTACCTCGTCGTCAACGCCGACGAGAGCGAGCCGGGCACCTGCAAGGACACCCCGTTCATGCTGGCCAACCCGCACGCGCTTCTCGAGGGCGTGATCATCAGCTCGTACGCCATCCGGGCCGGCTTCGCGGTCATCTACGTGCGCGGCGAGATCGTGCACGTCATCCGCCGGCTGCAGCAGGCGGTCATCGACGCGTACGCCGCCGGCCACCTCGGCAAGGACATCGGCGGCAGCGGCTACAGCCTGGACGTCGTGGTGCACGCCGGCTCCGGCGCCTACATCTGCGGCGAGGAGACGGCGCTGCTCGACTCCCTCGAGGGCTACCGCGGTCAGCCCCGCCTGCGCCCGCCGTTCCCGGCGACGCACGGCCTCTACGCCAGCCCCACCGTCGTGAACAACGTCGAGTCGATCGCGTCCGTCCCGAGCATCGTGCTCGGCGGGGCGGAGTGGTTCTCCAGCATGGGCACGGAGAAGAGCAAGGGCTACACGCTCTACTCGCTGTCCGGCCACGTGAAGAACCCCGGCCAGTTCGAGGCGCCGCTCGGCATCACGCTGCGCCAGCTGCTCGACCTGTCGGGCGGCATGCGCGAGGGCCACACGCTGAAGTTCTGGACGCCCGGCGGGTCCTCCACGCCGCTGCTCACAGAAGAGCACCTCGACGTCCCGCTGGACTACGAGGGCGTCGCCGCGGCCGGCTCGATGCTGGGCACCAAGGCCCTGCAGTGCTTCGACGAGACGACCTGCGCGGTGCGGGCGATCCTGCGCTGGACCGAGTTCTACGCGCACGAGTCCTGCGGCAAGTGCACCCCCTGCCGCGAGGGCACCTACTGGATGGTCCAGATCCTGCAGCGCCTCGAGGCCGGCACCGGCACCGAGGAGGACATCGCGACGCTGCTCGACACCTGCGACAACATCTTCGGCCGCTCGTTCTGCGCGCTCGGCGACGGCGCCACCAGCCCGATCGTGAGCGGCGTCCAGTACTTCCGCGACGAGTTCATCGCGCACATCACCCAGAAGGGCTGCCCGTTAGACCCGGTGGCCAGCACCGTCTTCTCGGCCAGCACAGCAGGAGCAAGCGCGTGACTGTCACGTCCCCCAGCACGGCCGACGTGGTCCCGAGCGACCTCGTCACCCTGACGATCGACGGCTTCGAGGTCGCGGTCCCCAAGGGCACGCTCATCATCCGTGCCGCCGAGCTGCTCGGGATCCAGATCCCGCGCTTCTGCGACCACCCGCTGCTCGACCCGGTCGGCGCCTGCCGGCAGTGCATCGTCGAGGTGGAGGGCCAGCGCAAGCCGCTGACCGCGTGCACGAGCACCGTCACCGAGGGCATGGTCGTCAAGACCCAGCTCACCAGCCCGGTCGCCAAGAAGGCGCAGGAGGGCACCCTCGAGCTGCTGCTCATCAACCACCCGCTCGACTGCCCGGTCTGCGACAAGGGCGGCGAGTGCCCGCTGCAGAACCAGACGATGACCAACGGCAACGCCGAGTCGCGCTTCCACGACGTGAAGCGGACCTACCCGAAGCCGATCGCGATCAGCAGCCAGGTGCTGCTCGACCGCGAGCGCTGCGTGCTCTGCGCCCGCTGCACGCGGTTCCAGCAGCAGGTCGCCGGCGACCCGTTCATCGAGCTGTTCGAGCGCGGCGCCCTGCAGCAGGTCGCCATCTACAGCGACCAGCCGTTCGAGAGCTACTTCTCCGGCAACACGGTGCAGATCTGCCCGGTCGGCGCGCTGACCGGTGCGGCGTACCGCTTCCGCGCCCGCCCGTTCGACCTGGTCTCCACGCCGATGGTCTGCGAGCACTGCGCCTCGGGCTGCGCGCTGCGCACCGACCACCGCCGCGGCAAGGTCCTGCGCCGGCTGGCCGGCGACGACCCCGAGGTCAACGAGGAGTGGAACTGCGACAAGGGTCGCTGGGCCTTCACCTACGCCCAGCAGGGTGACCGCATCGCGACGCCGCTCATGCGCGACTACGCCACCGGCACGCTGCGGCAGGCCTCGTGGACCGAGGCGCTGGACCGCGCGGCCGAGGGCCTGCGCCTGGCCAAGCTCGGCAAGGGCGTCGGCGTGCTGCCCGGCGGGCGCCTCACGGTCGAGGACGCCTTCGCCTACAGCAAGTTCGCCCGGGTCGTGCTCGGCACCCACGACGTCGACAGCCGCGTGCGGCCGCACTCCGCGGAGGAGCAGGACTTCCTCGCCGCGCACGTCGCCGGCCGCTACGCCGGTCAGCCCGGCGTCGTCACCTACGGCGACCTGGAGAGCGCCCGCACCGTGCTGCTCGCCGGCTTCGAGCCGGAGGAGGAGTCGCCGATCCTCTTCCTGCGACTGCGCAAGGCGGTGCGCCGCGTCGGCACGCGCGTGTTCTCGATCGCGCCGTTCCGCAGCCCCGGCACGATCAAGACGGCCGCCCGCCTGATCCAGACCGCTCCCGGTGCCGAGGCCACCGCGCTGGCCGCGCTGCTCGGCTCCGCCGAGGGCGTCGCCGGTGAGGCCGCGACCGCGCTGGCCGAGCCCGGCGCGATCATCCTGGTCGGCGAGCGGCTCGCGTCGACGCCCGGCGCGCTGTCCGCCGCCTCCCGGCTGGCCACCGCCACCGGCGCCCGCCTCGCGTGGGTGCCTCGACGCGCGGGCGAGCGCGGCGCGATCGACGCCGGCACGCTGCCCGGTCTGCTGCCCGGGGGCCGGCTGGTGACATCCGCTGGCCGCGCAGGTGAGGACCTCGGCTGGGGCGACCTGCCGGAGACGCCCGGACGCGACCTCGACGGCATCCTCACCGCCGCCCGCGACGGCGAGCTGTCCGCGCTGGTCGTCGGCGCCGTCGACCCGGCCGACTGCCCCGACCCGTGGCTGGCCCTCGACGCGCTGGACAACGTCGGCTTCCTGGTCAGCCTCGAGCTGCGCCGCTCGCCGGTGACCGACCGCGCCGACGTCGTCTTCCCGGTGGCCGCCGCCGTCGAGAAGGCCGGCACGTTCCTGGACTGGGAGGGCCGCGCCCGCCCGTTCGAGCAGGT